>NZ_JBMKIC010000005.1:0-192899 GCF_049238665.1 Enterobacter cloacae complex sp. IR5450 | reverse complement strand
GCCAATCTCGTGCTGAGCCATCCTCTGCAATTGGACGCAGACGCACCTGAACTCGCTCACCAGTTTTGAGCCCGGAAATAAGGTATACGGTAGCTGGCCAGAAGATGCGTTCTTTCACAAGTCGGCCATCTTCATGAAGGCATTGCATTTCTAGCACCGCGCATCCACCCGGCCATTTCCATTCGACGTTCACACCAAAAGGTTTGGGAGTGGTTTTTACGTAAGGGACGATTGAAGATTCTGACATTTTAATTTTCCTTTTAGACGTGAGCCTGTCGCACGGCAAAGCCGCCGAAAGTTAACGGTTTGCCCAGGCTCACAGCTGAAAGACTTTCTTTGATGTGCGCGTGCGATGCGCATAAAACCAAAACCATGTAATTGCTAGGATTATTAATTTTGGATATGTTGACTACTCAGTCCGTTGATGGTGGGACATCAGCGAACCTAAACAAGAGGGATGGCTGATTACCTCTTATAAGGATTTTTATGGCTACAACTTCTTGCCCAAAGTGCTCATCTACAAGGTTCGAAATGAAGGAGCATCCTGTCTCGAACAGTAATTTTCGTATCCTTTTCATCCAGTGCGCTTCTTGCGGCGCTGCTGTAGGAACAACGGAATATCTCAATACCAATAGTTTGATTAAAAACCTTGCCAAAAAGCTTGGATTTAGTCTTTAAAAGATAAGAGCAGGTAGTCAATCGTTGCCTGCTCTTCCCCATATCTCACAGGGGATGCCGCCAACATTATCCGGTTGTGGGGACAACTATTATCAAGCCCACCAGCAGGTGAGCTTTGTAATGGCTACGAATCCACCGCGTTATGCAGTGCTTCCTGACTGGCAATATGCTCGTAACGAGATACCGTCTTTCCATTCTGGTTCATCACATAGGCGACCTCGCCGGGTTTCAGGAATACATTTTTGTCCATTCCCGATACCGCGATGCTCTGCTGCCCCGGATTGAACCCTACACTCAACCCGCAATGAATCTCTTCGCCGCCGCCCGGCGACATCACTTTTACTGTTAACATGCTTCTTCTCCTTCTTCTGGTAATAAAAAGCCCCGCTATTGCGAGGCTATAGGTTGGTTTAAGAGCTAATTTATTTTTGTGCAGTAGCTAACCACTACCCTGTTCTTTTCTGCACCTCTGGCTTCAGCCATCGCTTCGGTGTAACCAGTCAGGCTATCTAAGAAAGAATCACCTTTATTAACCCTCATCACAAAATTTCCTTTCTCACACAAATTCCAGTCCTGGTCATAATATTCCCAGGTTAAAAGATATTCGGACATGTAAAGCTCCTTGAAAAATATGTCCGAAAACATTATCACAGGCACTCAGTGAATGCCTGCTGCAATGCCTAGCCGTCAGAAAAAGAAACACCGAGGTCGATGATGACTTTTTTCTGTTTCTCAATACGACGTTCCAGCTCTGCTACAGCATGAGGCCGGATTGCCTCTTCAAAGGCAGCATCCTGATATGCTGACTGGATAGTCACACCGAGACCACCTCCGCCAGCGATGAGATCGCGCTGTTTTTGCAGTTCTCGAATGTTTTCCCAGATGCTATAGGCATGACTTAAATCCTGAACTTTCATCTGTGGCTCTCTCTTGGGTGGGTATGGAAATATCCCCGCTATTGAATGTGAACACAGCAGCATGCTTCACTCCTGTTTCTGGCAGTTAGCCTGCCACGCTTTGTTATGCGCCAGGATGTCTTTCTTCGTCTGGCGGTCCAGAACATCCCAGTCATGAGCGGTGCCGTAAATGGGTTTAACCCAGTCGCAAGCCGTGTCCACTACCTCAACCCTTACGGGTCCAGTTGTCCCGCAGCTCGCGATCAACATCGTCGCCAGACATATGGTTAACAGTCTGCTGTACATTGCTGGCCTCTTTCGTTGCTTCAACACGGCGCTCTGCTACTGCTTCAGTGGCGGCGGCCTTCTCTTCAGTGCGCTGCTGGTCTGCTTTCGCTTCCGCTTTGCTGGTGCCGCGAATATGGCCCAGGCCAAAAGCGCCGGCAATAGCGGAAATAACCAGTGCGGCCAGCCCGATTATCGTTTCGATCCCCACATTCACCTCACAACAGAACTGATTTCGCCAGGTTAAACAGCGCGCGGCGTTTATCCAGCCCGTTACGGCCGCCATTGATTAATAGTGTCACGCGCTCAACGTCGCCGGAATGAAGCAGGCAACCGCGGGAGGCAAAGAACCATGCAGCTGAGCGCGCGGCGTATTCATCCTTTTCAAGCAGCTCCGGATGAGTAACAAGGTCCAGTTTCAACGCGTGGCCACAACTGCGATAGTTGCTCAGGCCGGTAACCTGTTTCAGCCCGCGACCGCGATATTTCCAGCCATCACCAGCGACCTGATTGCCAAGGTGTTCTTTTCCCCACTCTCCACCGTATACCAGATTGGCGATCGCTTTCTGATTTGCTGGTTGCGTTGCCGTTCTGCCAAGTGCGGCGGCCTGCTGTTGAGTGATGCGGTGGCTGCCGAATGTAGGGACCAGGTTTTCAGCCGCATAACTCAGGTTTTCCACCAGCCGGGTAAATCTGGTGCTTTCATGCCCCATCTGGGCAATAAACATGGCCTGATCAAGCGGTGCGGTGATGCCGTATTCCTTCATAGCGGCGTCGATATGCGGAAACCAGCGCGCAGCTAACCCGGCGCTGATACCAGCCGCCCTCTGAAATTGTGTTTGGTTCATTAGTGCCTCAGACGATCAACCAGCCGCGCCATATTTCCACGAACCTTCAGGATGGCGGCGAAGATAAGAATGTTTGCGACCACCACCAGCCAGCTGGAATCACGATAAAGGCCGAAGATGAACTGCAAGGGGATCGCGGCGTAAACCAGCACGGTTATATACGCCAGGACAGAAATAAAGGGGCGATGCCGGGCGCCATGTCGCTGGTAAAACATCAGCACGATGACGATGGCCGCACAAATAAACGCATTAAAGACTGCTGACGGGTCAATTACCATTTCCCCCTCCCCCACGTAGCCGCGAGAAAAACTTGAACACGTTGTTCAGGTCCTGGTTGTTAAGATAAGTGAGGATTTTTATACACAGGGCAGACAGAATCACTGCACCCAGTGCATCCAGCGGTTTTTCATAGTGCGAAGCTGCATTTAGCAGTGAGCCAATAAGTCCCGCCCCAAGCACCCCAACGATAAACGACGTCAGGAAATATGCTGCCAGTCGGGCACGCGACAGGTTCGTTGCTGTCGCGACGTAGAACACCGCACCACCAAACGCCCCGAACACCACACCAAAATCTGTATGAGTAAAGACTCCGTACAGGACTGAACCCAGCAGGCCGCCGCCGAGAACAGCGCCGGTGCCGGTTAATGGATCGGACATTAAGCCCCCTCTTATTGCCGTGAATCCTCTCAGTGATGAGGGGAATAAAAAAAGCCCGCTTTTGAAGGCGGGCTAATGAGTGACTATTAGTAAGTAAGGTAGGTAGTCGTGAGTCTTGCTAACTGACCTGAGTGAGACAGTATCGGGCTGGTTCACAACGGTTCAGGAGAACCATCAGGCAATTACCTTCAACACACATTTCAAGCGTAGCAGCAGTTTGCAAATTCATAAAAAATGGCCTGCTTTTTACGGCAGGCTCTCAAGGAATTTGAAACTGTATTGTTGTTGTCATGGTGCCGGGTGCCTCCCGGTGACTCTACCCCAGTCAGCAAAGCCGCGCGCATACCTGCAGATAGCAGTTGACTGGAACGCCCTTTCGCTTAGAAAGGATTCACCACAATAATAAGTTACGACTAATCCATTCTAGCGGTCAATACATCATCGACATGAGTCCTCTCAGAACGAGGGGAAACAAAGAAGGCCACCCGGAGGCAGCACCTTAAAATAAAAAACCCGCAGCAGTTGCGGGTTTATGTTTTGATTTGTTGCTCAGTACGCTTTACTGTCCCGAGCCTACCACAATTTAAGCACTTTCTTGCTCACTATGCAACTTAAATCTGTCGCCATTTGTGCCGAACGCATCACAAAGTGGTGCGTAAAGGATCGATTCTGCAAGACTAACCCATGTATCAATGCGACGACGGCATGTAATAAGGGTCCAGTCGGGGTGTTTTGAATTAAGCTCTTTAGCCATCTGGAGTTTGCTTTTACGCAGACGATGACGATCAACAATCACGCCATACAGCCTACGGTATTCTTCGTTCATCAATACCGCAGCAATAACGCCGTCAATCTTTAGCCCCTCCTCGTCTGAGCAGAACGCCAGGCCAGTTTTGTTTTTACTGTCGAGGATTTCACGCAGGTATGCTTCCAGCTCGGGTTTGGAGATGCCAGATTTCTTCATACGGCGCAGCGCATCGTTGATTGCGGTCTTGGTGATTTTTCCGGATGCAAGCAACTGGTTGAACATGTTCCCGCCTGAGCCACCACCGATGTATGACCAGCGACCCCACATGCGGAGCTTGCCCTGTACCCAGATGCTTTCGAGAGTGCGAAGGCGAACCATCTCGCCGGATTTGCCAACTTCTGAAGGATTGATCATTTGCGTCTCCACTTACGCCAGTACGCCAATTGCCAGCGCACGATCTAAAAACCGAAACAGCAGCGTTAACTGGTCGCCGTATTTCGCTTCAAATGCCACAGGATCAGCGTGTAACTCGTCGTGATGCGCTCTGCACAGCGGTATCACAAAAAGGTCATGCGCCTTAGTACCCATTCCACCCTGCCCGTGGCCTATCAGGTGGTGGGGGTCGTCTGCCTGCTTGTTACAGCAGACGCAAAGCTGGGACTTTACCCAGCGTGTCCAGTTCTCATTAACCCAGCGGCGGCGCTTTGGCCTAAGCATGAAAGATTCCGGTGACTCAGGGTCTACCTTAACGGAGACAACCTTCTTCACCTTCTCCTGGAGGATTTCAGTCGCCGGTAACGACGGAACAATGTCGCTTTCCCTCATTACGGAACTGTGCGATTCAGGCTTAATCCTGAGGGCTTTGCTCGCCACTGGTTCAGGAATAAGGTCAGCCAGATCGTTGCGTACCATCCACCAGCAGAATTCCGGAAGCGTCAGGGTATGGTCTTCGCTGAATCCCAGCATAATATTCACCCTTCCGAGTAACCATTTTACCAGGTTCTGCATGGCAATTCCTGCTAGTCTTTCAGTAGTTTGTTCACGCAGTTGGTTATCGCATCCCCAACAAAGGCGAATGCTCCCGGGTGCGTGACGCATCACCGTAAAGTCCTTTGAGTGCCAGTCATTGTGGGGCCACTGACATTCAAATTTACGCTCAAGCCATGCATCAAGACCTGACAGACCACCGGCACGCTGTATAACCCTCTCGTTCACGAAAATTTCCCGCATACTGGCATCATCTGCCAGCGGCTGATGTGCGTCAGGAATTAACCCGGATGGAAGATGCTGGATTGCCTCTGATGGCTTTTCAATCACCACCCTCCCCTGACGAAATAACCACAGTAATTCGTTGCCAGGACGGAACAGCACTACCCCGGACATAGGAGCAACTTCAGGTGTCAGTATGGCTCTCACGCAATTTGCCCCTTAGCAATATGTTCAGCCCACAGACCGCCAATCCATTTAACCCCCTTCGCCGTGAACCTTGCCTGGCTGAAGGCATAGTTGGATGCATTTGTGGTCCCGGTCTTCACTTCAAAGCGTTCTGCCTCGATGTGCTGGTGATATGGCGTTAGCGTACCGTTCAGGCGATACATGATGTGGTTGTCGAGAAGGAAAAGTCGGAACTCAGGTTCTTTTGCGTTTAGAAGCTTGGCAACCTGGCGGAATGTCATTGAACCAGTGGCCACCACATAGCGATCAACAAATTCAGCCTTCGGTGCTGCTATAGCCAGCTGGTCAGTGAGCATCTGCTTTTGCTCTTCCAGTTCCGCAGCCAGGCGAAGCGCCTCAGAAAAAGACTGTGGGACCTTTGGCTGATTTTGCTGCTCAAGCTCCAGCCATCGATCAATGATTCGCTTACGAAGAACGACGTTATAGCCAGATACCAGCGTCAGGCATAAATCCTTAGGAAGATGGAAGCATGGATAATTGCGGCCTTTGTCGTCATAGTAATCTCCCAAAAAGTCGGGAGATTGAATATTGAGCTGTTTGAGCATGTTCCGGATATCGGTCATTACATGGTCATGCCGCTTTTCACAAAGACCAGCGATTTCTAGGCTAGACATCGCTGAAAAACCAGGATCATTTTTTACATTGGATAGATTTTTCATAGCTGACCACCATTCTCAATAAAATGCTCAATGACTTTCAAGCGAGAAGCGTTGTCATAGGATGTCAGCAACACCAGAGCTAATTTCCTATCGAGCCTATAGCATGGATAAACTCTGCCCTTATCATCTGTATAAGTTCCCGAAAGATGGTCTTCCGGAAGCCCTAACCAGTTGAAGATAACTCGAATATCACGCAGAACGTGGTCATGGCGTTTGCCAAACTCCTTAGCCACCTCATTGCTGCTAACACTCAAAAATTCAGGTCTGCAAACCAAGTCTTTCAACTTGCTCATACTTTTCTCCACTTATCAGGCGGCTGCACCCGCCCTCGGTTTGAACTGAACAATCGTTAATTCAACCTTTCCGCCCTTCACCTTCTCGCCCCACTCAACAGTTAGCCGCTTAACCTGCTTATCATCGACCCACACAGAGGCATATGTCAGAGCATCAAAAATAGCTTTGTTGAAGTTATCTATGTCGCGGTCGCGGTAGTCTGGCGGATAGAGAATTATTTCAACGTCTGCGAATGCAGTGGATGCCTTTGGCATAGCTCGTAGTTGCTCTATCACTGACCTTCTTACGTTGGATTTATATGCCCTTCCCTTTTCGCTGATAAGCACACGGCCTTTCATTGGCCCCTTTGTCTGAAGACGCCAATATGTGTTTACGCTCGGCGGGAACGGGAGCACCAGTTTCATAAGGTCACCCCCTGCTTTTTTAGCCATTCCACCGCATTATCTCTGGCCATGTCTCCACCGGATAACAGGCCTTTAATGATCGCTACCGGATCAGAGTCCAATTCTGTTTTGACGACGGTAATGCCCCTGGCAGCGCCAGGAGCAATGGAGAGGTAACCCTTTTTCTTAAGTGCCTTCACGTGCTCAGCAGCAGCGTTCGGTGATGCGCAGCCAATTAATCCGGCAAGCTCCAGCATCGTAGGTGGGAAGCCAGCCTTTTCGATATGAACCTTGATAGCTTCGAACACTTCATTCTGACGCGGCGTTAATTCGATCATGACTCGACTCCATAACGCCCGTTCAGGCGTCCGATTACGCTGTTGAACATCACCAGGCTAACTCCCATAGGTTTAACCTTCTCGTGGTACTCCTTCAGGATCGGAGGCACTACGACATTCCAGCTTGGCTTTGGCTTCTGCTTTAGGGCTTTTTTGATGGCATCGTTGCATTGACGGGCTACATCACGCACAGCGTTCTCATGCTCGGTAGATAGCTTTTTCATGCGGCGCGCTCCTGTAGTTTTTTCATGGGAACGGCAACTGCCGGTATAAGCTCAACAGCTGGTGATTCAGATTGATTTCCCCAGTGGTCCCAGCCAGGCGCACCGCAACGGCTGAATAGTTCGATGCGTGGAACATCACCGTAAAGCTTCTCCAGACGGAAACGCGCCTCTGCTGGCTTCTGGCTGTGCTCACCGAGTGGGCTGTAAATAACCTGCTTGATGCTGGCGCACTTGCGTTCAAGTCCATTTCCCCTGGTGGCGATCAATAGGTCTTCGGTATTGGCTCGGGTGTAGTTCCCGCCGTTCATGCGTGTCTGTGCGTTCAGCAGGTCGAGGAAGTCGTAAAAATCTTCCACACGGCCTGCCTGAAGTACTTTGTTGATATGCTTCTCTGCCAGTGGGTTGAACTTTACCCAGGTAAAGCCCTTCATCGTGCGGACCTTAAAGCCCCACGCTTCAGCCAGCTCGATAGCCTCTCGGGTGTGTGTACCGGTGAACCACATAGCCAGAACAGCATCCTCGGCAGCCAGGTCCCAAACCGCGAGGCGCTTCATGTCGATAAGCTTCATCGTGCCGTAATGGTTATTTGCAGCGCCATTACTGATGGTGTTCCCGTATTCCCACGCAGGGTCGGCATAAATCAGTGAATATTTCATCAGACATTCCTCGCTCGGCCAGCCAGACACCATGCATTAGAGGGTGCTTTCACTTTCGGCGCCATGCTCAGGTAACGCTGACGCTCAATCAGTATCTTCATCCTCTGCTCTTCGTTCTTAGAGCGATTGAAGGCATCCATCAGAACCGTGGCTGCCCGCTGGTAGAGCCCTTTTTCAAACAGGCCTTGAGCCTTATCCATCATTGTGGTCACAGCCGGATTCAGAGCTTCTTCCTGTTCTGATACAGCTGGTGTATCTGCCCGGTTAATTTTTATTGCAGAACGCCCCTCGCTAACGTCACCACCCGGCGCTTTGGCAAAATACTGGTAGCACTTACCGTTATGCTGGCGGGTTGCGCGATTTAGTTTGACCAGATGGCATACACCGCGCTGTACAGCATGAAGGCGGTACTGAGGCATTGAAGCTGCGATCTGTTTGTTAGTTAACCCAGGGTTTTCAGCGATGAAAATTTGAATATCTTTCAGAAGGCTCATGAGTTCGCTCCTCTGAAGCCTGCCGGGATGGCTTTGTCTGGCTGACCGAATTTCAATGGATCTTGTTTGCGGACAGCGTCCCAGTCCTCACGCTTAGGTCGGCCTTTGCTATTCCAGCGCAACGCGTTCTGCAAATATCCTTCGAACTTGGTCGGCCTGAACAAAGTTGTTGGCTGCATGTGTTCGTAGTATTTCGTGTCTTTCCACTGCTCGTGCTTGTAATCAATAACCAACAGCAACTCATCGTGTGTGAAGTTCTCACGAAGTCTGGCGCGAATATTATCCAGGGAGCTTTTCCCCTTGCGGAATGTCTTACCAGTAACGTCATTGAGATGGTTGAGGATTAAGACTGCCTGACCAGTTATCAAATCAACCTGATTGACACATGCAGTGTCGGGTTGCGACGCAACCTGACAATTAGGTTTTTTATCTGATGGATCAGTAGTTGATTTTACTGACGGATCCCCACCAGATTCTGACGGGTGAAAACTGCCATTATTACTGTTTTTCGACGCATCAAATTTTGACGGGTCGGATTTTGATGCATCAGATTTTGACGCGTCAGATTCTGACAGGTGAGAAAAGGCAGCTGCCTGTAATTTCGAAACATTGAGCTGGTAAACATTCGATGCATTGCGGTTGCCTTTACGACGCTGCTGGCGGGTTAACCAACCGTCTTTTTCCAGCTGAGATATAGCTGTGCGAACCGTGCTCTCGCCAGCACCAATCTGGCGCGCGATGGTAGCAATAGAAGGCCAGCTAACCCCTTCATCACTGCTGAAGTCTGCCAGGCGCGCCATGATGGCAACGCTGGACAGCTTCATGCCTGAAGAAGCGCAAGCGTCCCAAACGTAACCGGTTAATTTAGTGCTCATGGTCGTCCTTTAACTCTGTAAATTTACGCTGGAATTGCTCAAGAGGGCTGAAGCACTCATGATCGTACCCTTCGCGGAGGTATATAACGCGTCGGGTCTCGGGCTCCCATCTGATGACGCGCACCGGGACGCCATAGTGATCTCTGAAACGCCGGTTAAGTTCTCGCATAGCGCTCTCCCCTTCCGACGCCAGACACCCACAATCGCCATAGCCCTGCTGTGGTTACATGGAACCCAGCGGCCTGATACCATCCGCTCATACCGAAACGACGAGGTGCCAACAACGGGAATACCACGTAGTTGCGGGAGACGGTTGTTTACCGTTACACTGTTCATGCGTTAGTTTCTCCACTGATACGACACGCCAAGGGGCCCGGAGCTGCACACTCGCGGGCCTCACCCATTTCTGGGAGGCAATAAACACGGGAAATAAGGTTCAGGAACGTCATGAGAGTGACCCTGAACTGATATGCGATATCGTTAAGACTTTGCCACTCGCTCCGGTCAACCACACCATCTTCAATGTAATGACGGTAAGCGTTGACCAGCTCACCAAGCCTCCCCACCAGCTCGGCCAGTTTCAGGCCAATCTCTTCGTTTTCATCATCAGGCACGGCGCCGGGAACGTGAATTCCGTTATCAGTTTCACGAGAGAACGCGTCAGCGATGTAACTTACTCCAGCAGCGCTTTGCAGCACCATTGCCCAGCCCATTGGAAAGATCTGGTCGCCACCAGCACGAAGGCGGTTAAAGAGTGAGTTCTGGGTTTCGTCCAGAATCTCCGCCGCTTCAGCGTATCCGCCTGGCAAAGCGGCAATTGTCTTCCTGATTGCAGCCACCAGCCATGCGGGCTGCTTCTCAACTTTCCATTCAGGTTCTATACCCACGGTCATATCCTCTTTTCTGTGGTTTCTATCAAACCGCTGAATCTGTAGGCTTTTGGGGACGACTAATCGCCTTGATCAATTCCTTTGAGAATTTTCCCTCGGAGGCTAAAGCGATTTTTTCCGCATAGTTAGTCTCGCCAGTAAAATCTGTACGAGGCAGACATCCTTTTTTCATCCACTTATAGATGGAACGAGCACTACATCCGCAAGCAGAAGAAATGGTAATTACACCAATCTCCTTAATTGCTTCGGTAAGAGTTGGGAGTTTTTTCTCTTGCATATGAACCTCACTTTATGAACTTAAAGTACATATTATGACGGAACTGATAGTTCACGCAAGTACACCTATTATTGAACTCATGGTTCAGGAAGAAAGAGCGCGACAAGACTTCTCCAAAAGGCTAGCGCTGGCCTGTGAAAAAGCTGGTTTACAGATTCATGGTCGACAGGCAGAAATTGCTAAGAAAATGAAGCTAACACCTAAAGCTGTGAGCAAATGGTTTAACGGGGAAGCAATACCAAGGCGCGGAAAGTTGCAGGAATTAGCAGCTTATCTTGGCACGTCTGCCACTTACCTGTTAGGTGACTCTTCTGAGGATGGGATTATCAAAAGACAAGCCAGTATTGCCAATGACGTTTACCGCGTCGACGTTCTCGACCTGACTGTCAGTGCGGGGCCAGGCTCGTTCATGATTTCTGAGTTTGTAGAAGTTCTGCATGCTATTGAGTTCACAAGTGAACATGCGCGCTCCCTCTTTGGTAACCGACCTCAGCACGATGTGAAGGTCATGACTGTAGACGGTGACAGCATGTGCCCAACGATTCAATCTGGTGACCGCCTCTTCTTTGATGTGTCAGTGAGGAACTTCAAGGTTGACGGAGTTTATGCATTTGTTTTCGGGCAACACTTTCATGTCAAACGTCTGCAAATGCAGGGATTACAGTTAGCCGTGCTTTCAGATAACCCGGCATACAAAGACTGGTACGTAACTGAAGAGAATCAGGACCAGCTATACATCATGGGCAAAGCCCTCATCCATGAGTCAATAGCGTATAACAAGCTGTAGAGACGAAGCTGCGGCTGGTTTAAGTTCCTTTCTGCGGAATTAAGATTATGATTTATGAAAAGGTTTTATTTATTTATACCACTTTATTGCAGGAAGGAATGGCGGCTGCCGGTTTTAACACTCCAAACGTGGTTCTTTTTGATGTTGACCCACTTAAGATCTATTCATTAGTTGTGACGTGCGGATTTTTAACAGATACATCTAAAATTTACTGGAACGAGATTGACGTAACTTTTAATGATAAATCTGTTATTGATCCTACATTCGATGGTGAAAGCACTTTCAACGTATTAGGCAGTGGATACCCAAACAAAGATCACTACTCCTCCGTTTCTTCTTTCTACCTGAAAGGCATAAGGTTAACAAACCCAGGTTTATACACTGCGAAGGTTTCCCTCTATGACAGCGGGGCAGACGGGAATAAAGGAAATCTAATTGATATTAAGGAAAGTCACTTTATCGTAGCGGGGGATTTTGAGTAGATGGGAGAGCTTTTTAAATTAAATAGTCCTAACCTTGAAAACACAAATTATGCACCTCATAATACTGAGCATGGTAGCGGCAGTGGCGGAGGTGACGATATGCTTCAGAGAGTGAAAGAGCTTGAAACAAAAGTCGCAACCCTTGTAACCGATGTTGCAATCATCAAAGACAAGCTAGCTTCAAAAGAAGATATTCAGTCAGTAAAGACAGAGCTACATAAAGAGTTGAATGCTCAAACATGGAAAATCATTACAGCTCTAGTCATAACTGTGCTTTTAGCTGTCTTTTCTAAATACTTTATCAAATGACCCGGGCGTCAGGCCGGGTTTTAATGCTTACTTCACAGCCTTACTACCTTTCCTCACTATCTCCGCAGCATCCCTGTTAACTCCCTTGCCGATCACATTGCCCGTTTCTCTGCGATACTGTTCCAGCTTCTTGATGATAGCTTCCTGCGTCAATGGCTGGCCTGAGAGCGACAAATCCTTAACCGCCCTGCCCATGGCATGAACAATCATACTTACCCTTTCATCGTCCAAATCCATTAATGCGCCCCTTTCTGATGTTTATTTAATCATAACATCATTATCTGATAAAAATAAATAACCCGAAAAATCAATACATTATTGCATTGCAATCATTAAATGTACTTTTGGTACTTTACATAATTGAACTATTGGTACATATTAATTTCATTAGCTACTAACAGTTAGCAGTACGGCATATGGCACATGTGCCGCAGCGGTCCGGGGATTCCTTGCAAGACATATCCAGATCCAGCGGGTAGCCGGAATGTGCAAGCCAGTTGTGTACGACAGCCAGAGACGTTTCACCAGCGTGGCGATCAGGTGTGACACCTCGGAAGAGACGAGGCCATAACAGGTAAGAGCACTGATGTTTGCGTTTCACACCTGGGCGCGAATATCCATCTCAGGCAGTGCTCTTTCCGTTGTGGTGAATTGAAAAGGCAGAGGACGTGCTGTTAGGCGTAAGCCGGAGTTAGTCACCGGCCACCACAACCCAATCACGCCTTAGGACCGTGGTAAACCCGTAGTAGCTGTACCAGATGCTGTGTGTAGTCTTGGCGGTCGGCAGTTGTGAATGTCCTTAATGTCGACCGCCCCTTTTCACAACTGAAAGCGCGTTCAGCCGGTTCCTTGAGAGGCCTCAGTCGTTAAATCAACTCAGGGGAACGCGCTCCCAATTGTGGAGAAACTAAAAGGCGGTTGCAGCCGCCCGTTTCACTAAGTGCCCTGCCTCGGGCGCTTATTAAAACGAACCCAAATTATTTTTTGTCGCCACCCGGCGAGGGATTCATTCAACCAAAATTCAAGCGGATATTTCCACTGGAGGACTGATGAACCACCTCGAATTTATTGAGAAAAACGTGAGGGAACAGCTGATAAAGCAAGGTTTTTCCTCTTCGGTGGCTCAGGGGGGGCGTGGCAAGCAATTGATTTATATAAACGTATGTCACAAGCCAGTAAGAAAGGCGCGATTTTCGACGATGTGATGAGGCATGCGAAAGCCTGGGCAGATAAACAGGTTTCAAAAGCTGAAGTTACCCGGAGAAAACGTACCTCCCCTAAAGACCAAGGCGGCCTCTTCTAAGTTGTAAGGCCAAGAATTTAGCGCTGTGCAGAGCGCTTATAACACGGAGAAACTATCCATGACGAACACACAGAACGTCACCGAGTTACAACCACGCATGACCAGAGAGCAGTTGATCGAAGCCGCTCGTATCGCCGCTAAGTTCCTGCCAGTTGCATCAGCTCAGCTTATGAATGAGCTTGCTAACCGTCTAGATATCACCAGCGTAGCGCTTTGCGAAGCGATGGCGCAGCGTAAGGAACTGGCTGAGCAGAACGCTATCCTGCGCGAGGATGTTGCCAGCTGGGCCAAAGAGTGCGACCGCATAGAAGAGCGCCACACCAAAAAGCCTACCAACATGCACCTGCTGGAAGCTCAGCGAGAACTCCGTGAGCTGCCTCGTGTCGTCATTCCCCTGAATAATGAGGTCACTCTCTAATGGCTAACTCATTCAAGCAAATGACCAGGGCCGGTGTGATTAAGCGCACCGATACCGGGATGTTTATCGCTCTTTCAGATATCCACGTTCGTGAAGGTTTCAACAAGCGTGAAGACGATGAACGCACCCGCCAGGCTGACAATGACCTGTTCAACTACCTGATGAACGGCGGATCAGTTCCACCGCTGGAAGTTATCGCACGTGATGAAGGTGGTGTGTGGGTTGTAGAAGGTCACCGCCGCCGTCGCTGCTATGCGCGCTGCGCTGAAGCTGGCAAGCCAGTGGACCGCATTCACATCATGCCGTTCAACGGTAACGATGTTCAGCGCCTGGCGCGCATCATGACCAGTAACAACCAGCTGCCGCTCTCCGACATGGAACAGGCTGCAGTTATTCAGGAGTTGCATAACGCTTTCAACCAGACCACCAGCGAGATCGCAAAACTAGTCAACAAGTCTGTTCCTACTGTCGAAAAGCTTCTGCTTCTTAGCACAGCTAACCATGACGTTCAGAAAGAAGTTAAATCCGGGACCGTGTCCGTAGATGTGGCAGTTGATCGTGTAAAAGAGTTCGGCGAAAAGGCCGGTGAGGTTCTTCAGAAGGATAAAGCTTCAGCTGCCGCAAAGGGTAAGAAGAAAGTTACCCGCAGCGTGATAGCGCCGGAAATTAGCGTGAAGAAAGCGCGGCGTCTTGTAGAACTGATCAGCCTGGCGGGTATAAGCGACACAGGTGTTATCTCTCTTGAAGGATTGGTCCATGCAGAAGTCGTGGAAATTATCGACGAGCACAAAGCTATCGCCGCGCAGCGTCATGGAGAAAAATCATGATTACTGGAACCTCAAATTACGATGAAGTTCCGGTAGTTCCCTGCAAAATCTGTGGTGGTTACTACAAGGCTGATGAGCCTGAAATGCACGTCTGCGAGGAGGCCGCCCAATGAGCAACATCGACAAACGCGCATTACGTGAAGCGGCTGAGAAGGCTACGAAAGGTCAGTGGGCCGTTGAATTCGACGATGAGATTTACTCCACTGACGGCGTGAACAATGAGCAAATAGCCATGGTGTTCAGTGAAAATGAAGCGCGTGATGCTGCATTCATCGCCGCCGCCAACCCCGTCACCGTGCTGGCGCTGCTGGATGAGCTGGAAGCCAAAGACAAGAGCATCGACTTCCTGAAAGACCAGTTAGCTCAACTGGCAAACTTCAACCCTGACTTTGACAAGCTGGAGGCAGCAACTGACAGCCTTCGTGAGCACATGGACGAACTCACAGCAGCACGTACTCGCATCGCTGAGTTGGAAGCACTACAGCGTAAGCCGGTGATGTTTATCGATGGGGATATTTCACCTTCTGACGCTGAAAAGCTGGCGGCTGTTATTAGTGAGTTCAACGAAGAGACAGAAACCCCGGCGGCAAGAATGGCACGGATTATTCGCGAAAACCCGCATCCGACAAACATGTGCGATATGCCAGGCGCTGGCACCGCTAAGGGAGAGTGATATGGCTCGTTATATCGCAGTAATTCACGGCTGTCATGTGCATAGCAAGGGATTCACGGTTCATCAGCTTGAAGCAACATGCCGAGAATCGGCAGAGAAAGATGCAGCTTACTTATCCAGCCAGCGAAAAAAGCCATTCTGTGAATGTGCTTACGTGGTGGTTGAGGTCGCTGATAGCGAGACACTTCGCGCATCCCGCAAGCTAACCATTCGTGAACGCCTGACTGGGAGGACTAACCCATGACATTCACCAAAGAGAGACTGACGGAATTATCCAGACGTGAAAATGTCGGGGCTATTCTCGGCGAAGAAATTGCAGAGCTGGCGCGTATTGCGCTGGCATCGCTCGAAGCGGAGGCTGTGTGCGTTATCGACCAGTCCAATCTTGATTATCTCAAATCTGGCGCTGATGCAGATGTATGGCCAGCATCCAGAAAAGAGATGGGTGATGTGCTTCTGTATCGCACCGCCCCGCCAGCGCCGGTAGTTCCTGATGAGGCTATAAGTCTTGCCGTTGATGGAATAATGTCTACTTACGCAGATAATCAGGACGAATGCCGGAAACGTATTAGAAATCATATTGAAGACGCCTGCCGCGCCGCCATGCAGGGAGCAATGCAGCAGGAGGAGACGGTAAAATCAAAAAAGTAGATCGCTGCGATGTCTGCACTGAAGGCGCTCGCGGCGGGTGTGGTACGTGTGTTTTTAACGGTAATTTTTGATGAGGTATTTATGACTACTACTGATTTTATGGAGGAGCAGGAAGTATTCGACCTGCTCAAAAAGAAAAAAACTGCTGTTTGGCGCTTACGCAAAGAACGTGGTTTCCCCAATCCTGTTCTCACATATCCGTCACGCTACAGCCGTAAAGCAGTTATGAAATGGATTGAAGAGGGCGGCGTCAACCGAGCTGTTTAACATGCCAGAATATTTTATCGGCATACATTTCATAAGCCTCTTTCTGCTCCACCAGCCAGTCGTGTTTGTTGTACACGGCCATCACACCACCCAGTTCATGCCCCAGCATCTTTTCGGTGACATGGGGCATAACTCCCTCCCCTGACAAATTCGTTACCAGTGAGCGCCTGAAATCGTGCGTTCTCCATTCAGGTATATCAATTTTATCCCTTAGTTTTTTCATGTAGAGATTTGCTGACGAACGATCTATTGCCTTATCCAGTTCCTGGCCAGGGAACAGGACGGTGTTACCCGAATTTAAAAGCCTCTCTACAAAAGGCTTTACCTGCTCAAAAACAGGACGACGAATAACATTCCCCATTTTTGAATGCTCAGCTGGAGTAGTCCAAATAAGATCGTCCATATTGAATTCACTGTTAGTAGCCAGGCGAAGTTCTGACAATCTGGCTCCCCACAACAACAACAGTTGGTGAAGCACCTTGTTGGAAGTAACGATCTTGTTGTTTTCCAGCGCGAGCCATATTTTTGCCAGTTCGGTATAGGTTAAAACCCTGCTACCAACATCCGGCTTCTTTCCTATCGTCTTAACGCTGAGCTTCAGAACCTCGCACGAAGGTATGAGTTGTCGGCTGATACACCAGTTCATTACTGATCGCAGCTGCAGGAGAAGTACCCTGGCCTTTTTGCCGTTTTTCTTTTCCTGCTTATCGAAAAACCTAACCCATGCTGAAACAGGGATGTTGACGACGGGGGCATCCGGGAATTCTGTGTACATAGTGTTGTACACAACTGACTTGTATAAAGTCTGTGTATTAGGCTTCAGGGTTTCAACATACTTGTTCCACCACTGATCGAGACACTCTTTCAGCGTCAGCTCGCCATCCTCTTTGGCAAAATAATTTTTAGGGTTTAGCCCCTTGAGGTACAATTCGCGCATCTCGCCGACTATTACGCGCGCTTCTTTCAGAGAGGTAGCTGGATAGCGTCCAATAGAAAGGCGAACAGGTTTACCGTTCCATCGGTACCGAAACTGAAACGTAATCGTTCCGGTAGGGGTTATACGCACGCTGAGACCGTCGCCATCTGTTACTTCTGGCGCGCCGTTGTATGGCTTGTCATTGATGCTGCGTAGTTTGGTATCACTGAGGGCCACGGCTCTGTATCCTGTACACACTGATTTTCAGCATTCTGTACTCAATCTGTACGCAATGGCAAGTGAACCAAATGATTTTCTTTGCGTACAGACATGAACGAACAGGAAATAAAAGAGACTAAAAGCTTGAAGCTGCGTGGACTATTGGGATAACATGCAACACAAGACGAACACTTAAAAATCAGTTATTTCTACGTCCTCTTAGTTAAATGGATATAACGAGCCCCTCCTAAGGGCTAGTTGCAGGTTCGATTCCTGCAGGGGACACTTCTGTATTTCCTTACGCCCCCTTCCAAAGCTCCACGCAGTTTCGGCCACGCTGTTTCGCGCCGTATAAAGCTTCATCCGCCGCCTGAATCAATCGCTCGTAATCGGGATGCCCGTTGAACATCGCCACGCCTATCGAGAGGGAGAGCGGGATAATATCGCCGGTTGGGGAGTTAACCTTGATTTTTTCCACCCGCCTGCGGATACGCTCGGCGATTCGCAGCGCGTCCACCTCTGAGATTTCCGTTAGCACAATCAGAAATTCATCGCCGCCGTAGCGAAAAACGTAATCACAGGTTCGCACGTTGTCGTAGAACGCGCCGGAGACTTTTCGCAGGATCTCGTCCCCGGTATTGTGCCCCCAGGTATCGTTGATTTGTTTAAATTTGTCGACGTCAATCAGCAGCGTCGAGAGCTTTGTTCCCGCCCGGGTGGCGTGCAGGATTTCGCGTTTGAAGATGGTTGGCAGGAAACGGCGATTCAACAGGCGGGTCAGGACATCAACCCCCACCTCGTGTCGCGACACTTCGTCAAACAGTTCGCGCAAAAGCGTGATGATTTGCGAGAGCGTATTACGCATTCGCTGCAAGAATTTATCCCGCTGCGCTTTATCACTCAGACCCTGCCCTGAAAGACGGACCTCGTTAAAAAGGTCATCGAATTCCTGAATCAGACGAGAGATATGACCAGCCTCAGCGATCCCGCTGAAATAGTGCCGACCTTTATGGCTAAACCACAGTCCAAATTCAGACTGCCCCAGCGGCAGACTGTTGCCGATACTGGAATTAAGCGTGATCTTATACAGAAGCACCATTTCCCATGACAGCAGCGCCGCGGTCTGTCTCTCCTTCTCCTCTTCTGCGTTCTCCATTAAGGAAAAGATGCGGTAATTTTCGTCCTCTTTCGCCGCATTGTTCTCGCTAAATACATAGGCCCGCGACATCACTTCCATGGCCAGATCGATACTGTTAATCGCGTAGTGATAAATATGCAGCTTCACCTCAGGCGAATGGGCGCTGGTAGTAATGACAGGTAACAGCAGCTTTTTCAGAACACGGAAGCCCATTTCAACTAAATCAACCGAAATACCAATACGGGCATGAACATCCGCAGCGCGCTGCTGCGCCCGCATCTGCTCTTCAACCTGCTCCACACGGCATGAGAGCACATCAATAAGCCAGCGACGAAGCGCCTCCTGAAGCTGCCTCTCCACCTGTTCGGTGGTCAGGAATTCCGCTGCCGACGGATCTGCCAGCACAACACGATAGAATTCAGCGACCAGGGGCGTTGCGTTGTCCCTGGCAAGCTCAGTCGCAAGCCGATGCACATCGGGATCGGTTTCATTAATTAGCTTCACCCATTCTTCTTTCACCGTTTGCAGGTAGGTTTCCATGGTCTGCACCTTCAGGAGGCATGCGGGAACGCAGATTTAACAATAGCAAAATCAAACCACTCCGCAATTGCCGCTTTTTTAAACAAAAACGAGTGATAGCTCATAATGTATAACGGTGCTACATTATGCCGCCCACCCAAGTCAGCAATGGCCAGGCAACGTCGTAAAGAATGGTAAAGCCTGCAACCATGACCTCGTCCTACGGTCTTAATGGCACGTGGTATCGCGAAGTCTGCGCTACCTTCACAGGCTTTACATAGGTTCCACTATTTTGTCTCAATCCAAATTTCAGCGGGCATTTCTGCACCCGCGCTACTGGTTTACGTGGTTTGGCCTTGGCGTACTTTGGCTGCTGGTTCAACTTCCTTATCCCGTGATCCGTTTCCTGGGTTCGAAGCTCGGCAGCGCATCGCGTCACTTCCTTAAGCGTCGTGAGTCCATTGCCCGAAAAAATCTCGAACTTTGCTTTCCGCATTACAATGCGCAGCAGCGCGAAACGCTGATTGCGGAAAACTTTAAATCTATCGGTATGGCGCTGCTTGAAACCGGTAT
This sequence comes from Enterobacter cloacae complex sp. IR5450, assembly GCF_049238665.1. NCBI lineage: Bacteria > Pseudomonadati > Pseudomonadota > Gammaproteobacteria > Enterobacterales > Enterobacteriaceae > Enterobacter > Enterobacter cloacae complex sp. IR5450. Next base: position 173,160 of record NZ_JBMKIC010000005.1, on the reverse strand, counting down.
GGCCTGGTTCTGGCCAGACGAGCGTGTCCGTAAATGGTTTGACGTGGAAGGTCTGGATAACCTTAAACGTGCCCAGATGCAAAACCGCGGCGTGATGGTTGTGGGTGTGCATTTTATGTCGCTTGAGCTGGGTGGCCGCGTTATGGGCCTTTGTCAGCCGATGATGGCAACCTATCGCCCGCATAACAGCGCGCTGATGGAATGGGTACAAACGCGGGGCCGCATGCGTTCAAATAAGGCGATGATCAGCCGTAACAATTTGCGCGGTATGGTTGGCGCCCTGAAAAAAGGTGAAGCAGTCTGGTTTGCCCCGGATCAGGACTACGGTCCTAAAGGCAGCAGCTTTGCCCCTTTCTTTGCGGTTAAAGATGTCGCTACGACGAACGGTACCTTTGTGATTTCACGTCTCTCAGGCGCCGCGATGTTGACGGTGACCATGGTCAGAAAAGCGGATAAGTCAGGCTATCGTCTGCATATCTCCCCAGAGATGGCGAACTATCCTGAAGATGAGAGTGAAGCCGCGACCTTTATCAATAAGGTGATTGAGTTTGAGATTATGCGTGCGCCTGAGCAGTATCTGTGGATGCACCGCCGCTTTAAAACCCGTCCCCTGGGCGAAGCCTCACTCTATATCTGACCCCTTTCGAAGGTTAGTTTCGCTAAGAAACTAACCTTTTCAAACACCTGTAATCACAGTGCGTAACGGCTTTTATCGACCGTCGCTCAACAGGCATTTATTGCGTACCGAAATCAAACTGTCGCCGTTCCACGACACTCGTAAGTGTAGGAAATTATTTAAAAAAATGCCTCTTGTCACTCCTGAAATTTAGGCGTACATTAGCGCCGTCTGGCGACAGGAAAGCACAGAATTCAGAGCTGAAGTTAGCGACGTAACGGGATAATTCCGATTTCCCCTTTCGCATGATTTCAACTCTCTATACTCAGTTGGACTCTGTTTTTTTAATGCGTACCGGAAGATACGCGGAGCGATGAAACGTGAAATATTTCTTTATGGGCATTTCGGTTATTGTTTTAGTTTGGGCCGGAACGTTTGCTCTGATGATCTAGTTAAGAAAATGCAGTCAAAAAAACAGGCGCCGTTGGCGCCTGTTTTTTTTGGGGTCTGTTACGACTCGGGTTGTTCCGCAACGCTCTTCGCTGCAAGCAGGCCATCCGCACGGAACATGCTTTTAATGCCCCGCACTGCCTGACGAATACGGTCGCTGTTTTCAATCAGCGCGAAACGCACATGCGTGTCACCGTAGTCACCAAAGCCAATGCCTGGAGAGACGCAAACCTTCGCATCCTGAAGCAGTTTTTTGGCAAATTCCAGAGAACCCATCGCCGCATACGGCTCGGGGATTTTCGCCCAGACGTACATGGAGGCTTTAGGCATTTCCACCATCCAGCCTGCTTCATGAAGCCCTTTTACCAGCACATCACGACGGCGTTTGTACTGAGCGGCAATATCGAGCACGCACTGCTGATCCCCTTCCAGCGCCGCGATGGCCGCGACCTGTAACGGCGTAAAGGTGCCATAGTCATGGTAGCTTTTAATACGCGCCAGGGCACTCACCAGCGTTTTGTTTCCCACCATAAAACCAATTCGCCAGCCCGCCATGTTGTAGCTTTTCGACAGGGTGAAAAACTCAACCGCCACATCACGGGCACCCGGTACCTGCATAATTGACGGCGCTTTCCAGCCATCATAAACGATATCGGCGTAGGCGAGATCGTGTACCACCAGCACGTCGTAACGCTTAGCCAGCGCGACCACTTTCTCGAAGAATTCGAGTTCAACGCATTGTGCCGTTGGGTTTGACGGGAAACCGAGGATCATCATTTTCGGCTTCGGATAGCTTTCACGAATCGCCCGTTCCAGCTCGTTAAAGAAGTCGACGCCTTCCACCAGCGGGACAGAACGCACCTGCGCCCCGGCAATCACCGCCCCATAGATGTGAATCGGGTAGCTCGGATTCGGCACCAGTACGGTATCGCCGTGATCCAGCGTCGCCAGCATCAGGTGGGCCAGCCCCTCTTTGGAGCCAATGGTCACAATCGCTTCATTTTCAGGATCGATATCGACCTGATAACGATCCTGATACCAGCGGGAGATCGCCCGACGTAAGCGTGGAATGCCGCGTGAGGTGGAATACCCATGGGTATCGGGACGCTGGGCAACCGTGCAGAGTTTCTCAACAATGTGCGGCGGCGTTGGGCCGTCAGGGTTACCCATACTGAAATCGATAATGTCTTCGCCGCGCCGACGCGCAGCCATTTTCAGTTCAGCAGTGATATTGAAAACATAAGGGGGGAGACGATCGATACGCGTAAAACGGCGTTCAGGACTGAATTCAGCCATAGATTCCTCAGAGTCACGTTAGCGCCCGGACCGTCCGAGCGACGCTGCCACCCGTGTGGCATGCTTAGAAAATAACCTGAAGAAAAAGACGCTGTCGAGAGGATAACGGCAAAACAATATTTTGCGCTAAAACGGGAATGCGATTGCAGTGAAAAGCGGAACTCCTATCGCGAACAGGCAGTTTTAAGCTCTACAATTTAACACAATATTTTCAGTATCGTTACCTGACGTTTCTCCCCAAACGGAAAAGCGCCGGCTTTTAGTCAAAAGCCAGCAATCCCCTTTGAGAATTATGGTTTTCCCCATTTGATAAATCTGATGGATAGCTGGTCATCAGGCCCTATGTTTTCTATCATAGATTTTTCCCGTTTTCCCAGGCCTGACCGTGCACGAAATCTTCAATATGCTCCTCGCGGTGTTCGACCGCGCGGCATTAATGCTGATCTGTCTCTTTTTCCTTATCCGCATCCGCTTGTTCCGCGAACTGTTGCATAAATCTGCCCATTCGCCAAAAGAGCTGCTGGCCGTCACGTTTATCTTTTCGATGTTTGCCCTGTTCAGCACCTGGTCCGGGGTGCCGGTAGAAGGCTCGCTGGTGAACGTGCGCATCATCGCCGTCATGTCGGGCGGGATCCTCTTTGGTCCCTGGGTCGGGATTATCACAGGCATTATCGCTGGCACCCATCGATACCTGATTGATATTGGCGGCGTGACGGCAGTTCCCTGCTTTATCACCAGCATTATTGCCGGGCTGCTCTCGGGCTGGATTAACCGCAAAATCCCGAAAAAGCAGCACTGGCGTGCGGGGATTATCGCGGGGATGGTCTGCGAAACGCTGACCATGATCCTGGTCATCGTCTGGGCGCCAACCGTTGCGCTGGGGCTGGATATCGTCTCGAAGATCGGTATTCCGATGATCCTCGGGAGCGTCTGTATCGGTTTTATCGTGCTGCTGGTGCAAAGCGTGGAAGGTGAAAAAGAGGCCAGCGCCGCGCGTCAGGCCAAGCTGGCGCTGGATATCGCCAACAAGACGCTGCCGCTTTTCCGGCACGTTAACGCCGAATCTTTACGTCAGGTTTGCGATATCATCCGCCGTGATATTCATGCCGATGCGGTCGCTATCACCAATATTGATCACGTGCTGGCTTACGTTGGCGTCGGTGAGCACAATTATCGCGACAGCGACGACACCATCAGCCCAACCACCAGACAGGCGATTAACTACGGAAAAATCATCATTAAAAACAATGACGAAGCCCACCGGACGCCAGAGATCCACTCAATGCTGGTGATCCCGCTGTGGGAAAAAGGCGTGGTCACGGGGACGCTGAAAATTTACTACTGTCATGCGCACCAAATCACCTCCTCGCTCCAGGAGATGGCGATTGGCCTGTCGCAGATCATCTCCACTCAACTAGAGGTTTCGCGTGCAGAGCAGCTGCGAGAGATGGCAAATAAGGCAGAGCTGCGCGCCCTGCAAAGCAAGATCAATCCCCATTTTCTGTTTAACGCGCTGAACGCTATCTCCTCTTCCATCCGTCTGAATCCGGACACCGCGCGGCAGCTGATATTTAATCTGTCGCGCTATCTTCGCTACAACATTGAGCTAAAAGACGACGAGCAGATCGACATCAAAAAAGAGCTGTATCAAATCAAGGATTACATCGCGATCGAGCAGGCTCGCTTTGGCGATAAGCTGACGGTCATTTACGATATTGATGAAGAGGTCAACTGCGTGATCCCAAGCCTGCTGATCCAGCCTCTGGTGGAAAACGCCATTGTTCACGGTATTCAGCCGTGTAAAGGCAAAGGCGTGGTAACAATTAGCGTAACGGAAAGCGGTAACCGCGTGCGTATCGCCGTGCGCGATACCGGGCACGGCATCGATCCGAAAGTTATCGAACGCGTCAAATCAAACGAAATGCCGGGCAACAAGATCGGACTGCTGAATGTGCATCACCGGGTCAAACTGCTGTACGGTGACGGGCTGCATATTCACCGCCTTGAGCCGGGCACCGAAATTGCCTTTTATGTTCCGAATGAGCGAACGCCCGTGAATGCCCCCATATCCTTGTTGCCGTAGGCCGGAGTAACAGATGAAAGTCATCATCGTAGAAGATGAATTTCTGGCTCAACAGGAGTTGAGCTGGCTTATCAAAACCCACAGCCAGATGGAGATTGTTGGCTGTTTTGAGGATGGTCTGGACGTGCTGAAATTTTTACAGCATAACCGGGTCGACGCGATATTCCTCGATATTAATATTCCGTCGCTGGACGGCGTCCTGCTGGCGCAAAATATCAATCAGTTCGCCCACAAGCCGTTTATTGTGTTTGTCACCGCGTGGAAAGAGCATGCCGTGGAGGCCTTCGAGCTTGAGGCGTTTGACTATATTCTAAAGCCGTACCAGGAGTCGCGTATTATCAGCATGCTGCATAAGCTGGAAGCCGCGTGGCAGCAGCAGTCCTTACCCGCCAGTGCCAGCCCGGCAGCGCGGGAAAACGACACGATTAATCTGGTGAAGGACGAACGGATCATCGTCACGCCTGTCGACGATATTTACTATGCCGAAGCGCATGAAAAAATGACATTTGTCTATACGCGGCGTGAATCCTACGTCATGGCGATGAACATCACCGAATTCTGCAATAAACTCCCGGCCGCCCACTTCTTCCGCTGCCACCGCTCGTTCTGCGTCAACCTGAACAAGATCCGCGAAATCGAACCCTGGTTTAACAACACCTATATATTGCGGCTGAAGGATCTGGATTTTCAGGTGCCGGTAAGCCGCAGCAGAGTGAAAGAGTTCCGCCAGCTCATGCACCTGTAGCACGTTCCCTCTCCCGCAGGAGAGGGAAATGAGCGTCAGAGGATCTGACCAAGAACCTGACGCAGATGCGCGCCGGATCCCAGTAAGCCTGGGTTGTCGTGGACAATCAGGTAAACAGGAATGTCCTGGACATAGCTCCTGAAGCGGCCTTTGTCTTCGAAGCCGCCACGGAAGCCGGAGGCGGTAAAGAAATCGAGGAAGCGCGGCACGATCCCGCCCGCAATATAGACCCCGCCAAAGGTGCCAAGGTTCAGCGCCAGGTTGCCGCCAAAACGCCCCATGATGACGCAGAACAGCGACAAAGCACGGCGGCAGTCAATACAGCTGTCGGCCAGCGCGCGTTCGGTCACATCTTTCGGTTGCAGATTTTCCGGCAGACGACCGTCTGATTTGACAATCGCCCGATACAGGTTCACCAGACCCGGACCAGAAAGCACCCGCTCGGCCGACACGTGACCAATCTCGGCGCGTAGCTCCTCAAGAATAATGCCCTCTTCTTCGCTGTTCGGCGCAAAATCCACGTGACCGCCCTCGCCCGGCAGGCTGACCCAGCGTTTGTCGACGTGGACCAGGTGCGCCACCCCCAGACCGGTTCCCGCGCCGTAAACGGCAATCGGTTTGCCTTCAACCGGGGCCGTACCGCCGAACTGAATCAGATGCTCTGGTTTAAGCATTGGGATAGCCATGGAAACCGCAGTGAAGTCGTTGATAATTTCAAGGTGCGAGAAGCCGAGGTTTTTCCGCATTTCGGCAATTGAGAAGGCCCACGTGTGGTTGGTCATCGCCACCCAGTCGCCGGTAATCGGACAGGCGATGGCGATACAACCGTCTTCAACGCTCACTTTATGCTCTTCCAGATAGACGCGAACCACCGCTTCCAGGCTTGGGTAATCCAGCCCTGAATAGGTTTTCGCCTGAGAAATTTCACCGCTGTTCACATCGCACAGGGCAAGGCGCGCGTTGGTGCCGCCTACATCACCTACCAAAGCATACTTTGTCATTCTTCTACTGCTCCGCTAAAGTCAGAATAAATCTTTGGGACACTGTAAATTCAAGGCGTGATAACAACAACGACCAGAAGGTGACTGCCCATGGATTATCGATCTTCGTCACATTATAACTTTACCGTTTCAGCACCTTTTGCACTATTGCCACAATGCTGATTGTGCAAAGTAACGTTAAGCCGTTTTGTACAAGGAAATCATCATGCTCCATCCGCGAGCCAGAACCATGCTGTTATTGGCTGTCCCGGCGCTGATTATTGGCGTGGCGTCGAGCCTGGTGCTCATCGTCGTCATGAAAGTGGCGGCGGTGCTGCAAACGATTTTATGGACCGCGCTTCCGGTAAAACTCGGCATCAGCATTGACTCGCCGGGCTGGATCATGATGATGCTGACCCTGACCGGGATTGCCGTAGGGCTGGTGATCCGCTATAGCCCGGGTCATGCCGGGCCGGACCCGGCACTGGAACCCTTGATTGGCGCCCCTGTCTCTCCCTCTGCTCTGCCGGGGCTTATTATCGCGCTGATTATCGGTCTTGCGGGCGGCGTAAGCCTCGGGCCTGAACATCCCATTATGGCGGTTAATATCGCGCTGGCGGTCTTTCTGGGGGCGCGTCTTTTTCCGCGCGTTGGCGCGCTGGACTGGACGATCCTGGCGTCAGCAGGCACCATCGGGGCGCTGTTTGGCACTCCGGTCGCGGCTGCGCTCATTTTTTCGCAAACGCTCAGCAGTGATCATGAGGTGCCGCTTTGGGATAAACTCTTCGCGCCGCTAATGGCCGCCGCTGCGGGAGCCCTCACCACCAGCCTGTTTTTCCATCCCCATTTTTCACTCTCCATTCCCCACTACGGCCAGATGCAACTCACAGATATTTTCAGCGGCGCCGTCGTCGTCGCGATCGCCATTGCGCTGGGGATGGTCGCGGTGTGGTGTCTCCCTCGCCTGCATCGCCTGATGCACAGGCTGAAGCATCCGGTGCTGATCCTGGGCATGGGGGGTTTTATTCTGGGCGTTTTAGGCGCCATCGGCGGGACGGTTACGCTGTTTAAGGGTCTGGACGAGATGCAGCAGCTGGCCTTCAGCCAGGTCTTCAGCGTCTCCGATTATCTGCTGTTCGCGCTGGTAAAACTGGCGGCGCTGGTGGTCGCTGCGGCCTGTGGTTTCAGGGGAGGTCGAATCTTCCCGGCGGTATTTGTTGGCGTCGCGCTGGGGCTGATGCTGCATGAGCACGTTGACGCTGTCCCTGCGGCGATTACCGTCTCCTGTTCCATTCTGGGGCTGGTACTGGTGGTCACGCGCGATGCGTGGCTGAGCCTGTTTATGGCGGCCGTTGTCGTGCCGGATACCACGCTTCTGCCGCTGCTCTGTATCGTGATGTTGCCCGCCTGGCTCCTGCTGGCGGGCAAACCGATGCTAATGGGATGGCGAAACGACAGGTAATCAGGCGTTATTGCGTGCCTCCAGCGCTTTGGTCAGCGCGCTCAGCAGCGGCGGAATATCGGCTTTCGGCAGCATCACCTCGATCAGCGAAAGCCGCTCATGGTGTGCCACTTTATCCAGCACCTCCGCCAGCGCTTCCGCTTCGCTGACGCGCCAGCACTCTGCCTGAGGCGCCAGGCTCAGCGCCTGCGGGATCTGCGTCCAGTTCCAGAGGGCAATGTCGTTATAGCGCTGCTCCGGCCCGTGGATGGCCCTTTCCACCGTGTATCCTTCGTTGTTAAGCACCAGAATAATTGGGCGCTGCTTGTCGCGCAGCATCGATCCCAGCTCCTGAATGGTCAACTGCGCGGCGCCGTCACCCGTCAGGACAATCACGCGTCGGTTCGGACACGCCGTTTGCGCGCCAAACGCCGCCGCCAGCGTGTAGCCAATCGATCCCCACAGCGGCTGGACGATAAAGTTCACGTCCGCCGGTAAACGCAGATCGATAGCGCCGAAAGCAGACGTTCCCTGGTCAGCCAGAATAATGTCTCCGGGGCGAATAAACGTTTGCAGGGTACGCCAGAAGCTCTCCTGAGTCAGCGCCCCTTCAATAGTCGGGAACGAAAAGCCGCTGTGATCCGATGGCGCTCGCGTATCACGAACATAGGTTTTACACAGCGCTGTCAGCGTTCCCTCATCGGGATACCCGTAAACCAGACGTCGCCGACGCGGGACGCGTGAGGCTGAACCTCTATCGTCTGGTCTGGCGTAAGCTGGTGGGTAAATCCGGCAGTGAGCGTATCGGTAAAGCGCGTGCCAATGCACAGCACCGTATTAGCACCCTCGATGGCCTCTTTGACCGGCGCGGCGCTCGCCGATCCGCTGTAAGTGCCGTAAAAACCGCTCTGTCGTTCGTCAAAAATGCCCTTGCCCATCAGCATGGTGGCGTGTGCCATCGGCACCTCTTTCACCCACGTCTGAAGGGCCGCGCGCAGACCGTGGCGGAGTACCAGGAAGTCCGCTAACAGCGCGGTACGTTTGCTCGTAGACAAGCGCTTTTCGGCAGCCTCACGGAACGCCTGCAAGCAGGCTGAATCGGCCGGTGCGGGGTTAACAGTGAGAGCGCTTACAGGAGGTGTAGCGGCTTTTTTCGCCACATCGGCGGGCAGCATCAGATAGCCCGGACGGCGCTCCCGCAGCATGGTGGTCAGGACTCTGTCAATTTCATAGCAGGCGTTTTGTTCCGTAAGCACCGCCTGCGCAACGGTGATGGGTTCGCTCATATGATAGAAGTGGCGGAACTCGCCGTCGCCCAACGTATGGTGCAGTAACTCTCCTCGCTGCTGCGCCGCCATACCCGGGGCCCCTACAATATGGAGGACGGGAACATGTTCGGCAAAGCTGCCCGCCACACCGTTCATGGCGCTTAACTCCCCAACGCCGAATGTCGTCAGAAGTGCGGCAAAGCCCTTACAGCGGGCATAGCCGTCTGCGGCGTAAGACGCGTTCAGTTCGTTGGCACAGCCCACCCAGCAGATGTCCGGGCTGTCTATCACGTGATCGAGAAATTGCAGGTTATAGTCGCCCGGCACGCCAAACAGATGATCGGCACCACAATCTGTTAGTCGGTCCAGCAGGTAATCGGCGACGCAATAGGGGGTACGCATATTATAAGTGTCCTTCTGACGTTGACCTCACTCTGAGTATTAAATAAGCGTGAAGCGTGTCCAGAATTGACGACAATCAGGGGCTGGAAAGAATGCTTTACGAAAAAAGCTGCGCTATGCTCATTTTCTTCAGATTAGTGTAAACGTATACACGGATGTTTCTTTCCAGCGCCAGAGGTCTCACAAATGGGTTATCAGCCTGACAAAAATCGTTATAAGACAATGCAATATCGCCGCTGTGGGCAAAGCGGTCTTAAGCTTCCTGCCATCTCGCTGGGGCTGTGGCATAATTTTGGCGACGCGACGTTGCTCGAAAACAGCCGTCAACTTTTACAGCGTGCTTTCAATTTGGGTATTACACATTTTGACCTTGCCAATAATTACGGCCCGCCTCCTGGTTCGGCCGAACGTAATTTTGGGCGCATTTTGCAGGAGGATTTCCTGCCCTGGCGCGATGAGCTGATCATCTCCACTAAAGCGGGCTACACCATGTGGGACGGGCCTTACGGTGACTGGGGCTCGCGTAAATATCTGATCGCAAGCCTGGACCAGAGCCTCAAGCGTATGGGGCTGGAGTATGTCGATATCTTCTATCACCACCGCCCGGATCCACACACGCCGCTACGTGAAACCATGAAAGCGCTTGACCATGTGGTGCGTCAGGGCAAAGCGCTGTACATCGGTCTGTCCAACTACCCGGCAGAAATGGCACGGCAGGCGATTGAAATAATGGAGGATCTGGGCACGCCATGTTTGATCCACCAGCCGAAGTACTCCATGTTTGAACGTGCGCCTGAAGAGGGGTTGCTGGACGTGTTGCAGCAAAAAGGGGTGGGATGTATCCCCTTCTCTCCACTGGCGGGCGGACAGTTGACCGATCGCTATCTGAACGGCATCCCGGCGGATTCTCGCGCAGCAAGCGGCAGTAAGTTCCTTAATCCGGAACAGATCACCGACAAAAAGCTGGAAAAGGTACGTAAGCTGAATGCGCTGGCGGAAAAACGGGGGCAAAAGCTGTCGCAAATGGCACTGGCCTGGATCCTGCGCCACGATGCGGTGACATCCGTGCTCATCGGCGCAAGCAAGACCGGACAAATTGATGATGCAGCAGGCGTGCTTGAAAATTGTCGGTTCACGGCGGAAGAGTTGAAGACGATAGATACGATCCTGTCCAGTTCAGATTAAAAACACTTTTAGCAAAAAGTGCTCTCATTCATGATTTAGGAGTTGAGGTGATGAAACGAATGTTTACCAACTCGTAAAATTGCGTTAACAGGCCGCACATCGGCCCCGATCGTGAAGGAGAAGAGTATGTTCAGGTCACTGATTCTTGCAGCGGTATTACTGGCTTCGGCCCCGCTGGTCGCCAATGCGGGCGAAATCACCCTGTTGCCATCGATTAAATTACAAATTGGCGATCGTGATGACTACGGCAGATACTGGGACGGTGGCTACTGGCGCGACCGTGACTACTGGCATCGCCATTATGAATGGCGTCAAAACCGCTGGTGGAAACACGATAACGGCTATCACCGTGGCTGGGATAAGCGTAAGGCTTACGAACGCGGCTACCGCGAAGGCTGGAAAGATCGTGACGACCGCCGTGGCGGCTGGGGTCACGGAAAAGGCAGAGGCCACGGTCACGGCCATCACCATTAACAACAAAAAGGAGCCTTCCGGCTCCTTTTTCTTTTACAGGCCTGCGGCTGTGCCTATCAGCAACCACAAGTTTAACGCCACCACCACGACCACAATGGCCCACCCGGCGCGTTTCACCCACGTCGAATTCACCAGATCGCCCATCAGTGATTTGTTGCTGGTGAAGATCAGCAGCGGCACCAGCGCCAGCGCAATCCCGAAACTCAGCAGCACCTGACTCATCACCAGAATGCGGGTCGGATCCAGCCCCATCAGGATCACAACAAAGGAAGGCAGCATCGTGACCGAGCGGCGAACCCACAGCGGAATATGGAAACGTACGAACCCCTGCATCACCACCTGCCCGGCCAGTGTCCCCACAACCGTAGATGAAAGGCCCGCAGCAACCAGGCTTAAACCAAAAATAGTGGCAGCGGCATGACTCAGCAACGGCTCCAGCGTCAGGTAAGCCTGGTCAAGATCGGCAACCCCGGTATGCCCGTTAAAGTGGAACGCGGCGGCGGCGGTGGCCATCATCGCCAGATTCACAAATCCGGCAATGGTCATCGCGATAGCCACATCCCATTTCGAGGCGGAGTAGCGCTCTTTACTCGTCCCGCCATGCAGATTCTGGGTTAATGAAGAGTGTAGATAAATGACGTGCGGCATAATGGTCGCCCCCAGCACCCCGGCAGCCAGAAAAACGGCTTCAGAAGTGGGTAACGACGGGATCACCATCCCTTTCGTCAGCTGCGCCAGATTCGGCTGGGAGAAAATCAGCTCAACAATATAGGCGGCAGCGACGAACAGCAGCAGGCCGCCGATGACTTTCTCCAGCGGTTTTTGCCCCCGCCGCTGGAGCATCAGAATCAGGAAAGTGGCGATACCGGTCAGCACGGCCCCCTGAAGCAGAGAGACGCCCAGAATAAGCTTAAAGCCGATCGCCGCCCCGATAAACTCGGCGAGATCGGTGGCCATGGCGATAATTTCCGCCTGAACCCAGTAAAACCAAACTGCCGGACGTGGATAATGATCGCGGATTTGCTCCGCCAGGTTTTTTCCGGTAGCAATACCCAGCTTCGCGGAGAGCATCTGAATCAGCATCGCCATCAGATTGGCCCAGACCACAACCCACAGCAGTTTATAGCCGAAGCTGGCCCCGGCCTGAATGTTGGTCGCAAAATTACCCGGATCGATGTAGCCAATCGCGGCAATGAATGCCGGTCCCATTAATGCGAGCCGCAGCTTGCGTGCCGCTCTGCCGCTGCTACTCTCTACGCGACTATTCGTCATTTCTGCCTCTGGAAATATAGCCTTTGCTATGTTTCATGCTATCAAAATGAGAATGATTATCAAGTTCATTTAAAATGGTTAACATGATTTCTCTGATAGCCAGGAACGATAGACAGGCAGGTGGAGCAAGGTCACAGAATGTGAAAATGCGCAGACATTTGTGAAGCGTAGCACACAAACTTAACTTTTCACTCATTTACCTAACATAACAAAAATGTATTGTTGATCACTATTTTTGAGACTCGTCACAGGATGTAACTATAGTGTGGGCTTGATCTCGTTTTCTTTGTGCTTGTTACATAGAATGTGCACGGAAATTAAACCTGCCTCATATTTGGAGCAAATATGGACCGCGTCCTTCATTTTGTCCTGGCACTTGTTGTCGTTACTGCACTTGCATTGCTGGTCAGCACAGACCGCAAAAAAATTCGTATTCGCTATGTTGTCCAGCTGCTGGTCATTGAAGTTTTACTTGCGTGGTTCTTCCTGAACTCCAACGTAGGCCTCGGCTTCGTGAAAGGCTTCTCCGAAATGTTCGAAAAACTGCTCGGATTTGCCAACGAAGGGACCAACTTCGTCTTTGGCAGCATGAACGATCAGGGCCTGGCCTTCTTCTTCCTGAAGGTACTCTGCCCTATCGTCTTCATCTCTGCCCTGATCGGTATCCTTCAGCACATCCGCGTTCTGCCGGTGGTTATCCGTGCGATCGGCTTCCTGTTATCGAAAGTTAACGGCATGGGTAAACTGGAATCCTTTAACGCAGTCAGCTCACTGATCCTCGGTCAGTCTGAGAACTTCATTGCGTATAAAGATATCCTCGGCAAGATGTCCCGTAACCGCATGTACACCATGGCGGCAACCGCAATGTCTACCGTTTCCATGTCTATCGTGGGCGCGTATATGACCATGCTGGAACCAAAATACGTGGTTGCGGCCCTGGTTCTGAACATGTTCAGCACCTTTATCGTGCTTTCGCTGATTAACCCGTACCGCGTGGATGCCAGCGAAGAGAACATTCAGATGTCTAACCTGCACGAGGGGCAGAGCTTCTTCGAAATGCTGGGTGAATACACTCTGGCGGGTTTCAAGGTTGCAATTATCGTTGCCGCGATGCTGATTGGCTTTATCGCGCTGATCGCTGCGCTGAACGCCCTGTTTGCGGCCGTACTCGGTATCTCCTTCCAGGGCATTCTGGGCTATATCTTCTACCCGGTTGCCTGGGTGATGGGTGTACCGGCTCACGAAGCGTTGCAGGTGGGCAGCATCATGGCAACGAAACTGGTATCCAACGAATTCGTGGCGATGATGGATCTCCAGAAGATTGCCAGCACACTCTCCCCACGTGCGGAAGGGATCCTGTCCGTCTTCCTGGTCTCCTTCGCGAACTTCTCTTCCATCGGTATCATCGCTGGCGCGATTAAAGGCCTGAACGAAGAGCAGGGTAACGTGGTTTCTCGCTTTGGCCTGAAGCTGGTTTACGGTTCAACGCTGGTGAGCGTCCTGTCTGCCTCTATTGCAGCACTGGTTCTGTAATTCATACCGCGTAATAAAAACCGGGAGTCCTCGCTCCCGGTTTTTTTATGCTTCCAGCGCCGTCAGAGGCTGGGGTTTACCAATCAAATAGCCCTGCAAATAATCTACGCCAAATCGCAACAACATCTCGCGTTGTTCAGCCGTTTCCACATATTCAGCCACCACACACAGCGATTTCGTTTTTGCCATGTTGCAAATGGACTGCACGATCATCGCATCCATGCTGTCGGTGCAGATATCTTTCACGAAGCAACCATCGATCTTAATGATATCGGCCTCCAGCCGCTTCAGGCGCTCAAAGTTGGCATAGCCGGTACCAAAGTCGTCTATGGCAATGCGGAAGCCGTAATCACGCAGCTGCTGGATATTTTTGATGCTGCTTCCCGAGTCTGAGAAAGCCTGTTCCTCGGTGATCTCAATGATGATATTTTGCGGCGCAATGGCGTAGCGTTCAAAAAGCGCGATGATCTCAGCCGCAATCTCATTTTGCATCAGCGTCAGCGGCATTAGATTGACGGAGAAGCGCGTTCCTGCACGTCCGGACGGATGGCTGCGCATCCACATCAGCAATTTTTCCAACACGTTCAGGTCAAACCGGTGGCTCAGGTTGAACTGAGCAATCAGCGGAATAAAGCGGTCAGGGGTGATGATCTCGCCATCGCTTTCCAGCCTGGAGAGGATTTCAAAGTACCCTTCTCCGCGCGCGTTGTGAATTGGCTGGGCGTAAAGGTGAAGACCGCCGATATCAAGGGCGCGTTTTATGCGGGCCAGCATTAGCACCCTGTCCGTCGTCTGACCAGAGACATCATCCAGACTGTTGGTTAACGCCAGAACGTTATGCCCGCCACAGGATTGCTCGGACAGCCAGCTCAGCTGACCCAGCGTGTGGTGCAGGCTTTCCCCATCCGGCACTTCGCCCCAGGAGGCGCCAAACTCAATGTCGAGCTCAGTCTTGTTCCAGACAATCTTACGGCTGTTCAGATGATCAACCATATATTGCAGACGTTCAGCCGTGCCCGGACCCAACAAGACCACCACCAGCTCACTGCCTGGCAACTGAAAGAGCTTCTCGTCTTTTTGCAATAACGGTTGCAGCGACGCGGTGATCATCTTTTTACAGTGTACACGCATGAGGATGCCGTAATGACGGCTCAGAAATTCCAGATTATCCAGGCGCAGGCAGCAGATTTTGGCTTCGGGATGGTGCTGTAAAAACACTTCCAGCGCACGAATGTTAGGCAGACCGGTGAGCGGATCGGTAAGCGCCCTCTCCTGCCACCCCTGTTTCAGCCATTCACTTTTCTGATAGATCCGCGACATGTAAAGCAGGCAGATGGCGAAAGAGATCAGTACCGACAAGATAAAGGAGAGCGAGTGGCCCGATTCAACGCCATTAAGAAAATTATAATTGTAGGTCAACAGCATGAGCGCCGAGGCCGCCCAGAGTAAAGAGATGAGCGCATAGCTCAGACGACCAATCCCCAGGGTAAAAAGAATAAAAACGATTGGCATCAAATAACCAGCAATAAACTGTGACTCGAAAGGCGCGCACAAAATAGCGATCATCGAGACCAACAGCATCAGCCACACAACGATAAATAACACTTTTTTGTGACAAAAGAGGGGCTTCACGCTTCGCCGCCAGAATGTTCGGGCATACCGGGGATTAATTATCATTCTTAACGGGTAGTAGAACATCATGGTGAAAATCAGGGCGGCACAAATCAGGCTTTGAATATCGATAACGTTATAAATTGCAGAGCCTTCGCCGAAATAGGAGGAGATTGTCACCGGAAAATCAAATAAATATCCCGCCAGATACATCGATAATTTGATGCCTACAGGAACCACAAATCCGAGCCAGAAAATACGTATACCGATGTACTTATTCGGGATGCTGTGTCGCCAGCGTTTGCCCAGCATCAGACGGATGACGCCACAGGCAGCGAAGACGGCAAACGTCTGACAAATTAATAACACGGAAGATTGTAGTAATGCTAAATCAAAGTAATAAATGTTAGTAACGCTAAATCCAATCAGTAAAGGAATGATTGCCCGACGTCCAAATAACAATACGATGGCGAGCATGGCGCTTAAGGGCAACCACGCTAAATAAACATCATTTTCGTTGACGATAGCGCGCGGGGAGATATAACGGGAAAAGGGGATCGTAATCAGGCTTAACGCCAGGACAATCATAAATATTTTTACATTATTGTAAATTTTTCTATTCATTAATCCGTGTGATCTATTTAACCATCGTCTTATTGACCGGATGGATAATAGGTTTATTAATTGCACGAATCAAGTTCAGGTCTATTTATAGACTTGTTTATTGATTTGGATTGAGGTGATGTATAGAAAACGACATTGCTGGCAACAAAAAGAGTCTAAACATTTTACAAGATATAAAAAAACCCCCGTCTTGCGACGAGGGTTTAAATTTTGGTGGAGCTAAGCGGGATCGAACCGCTGACCTCTTGCATGCCATGCAAGCGCTCTCCCAGCTGAGCTATAGCCCCACATGTTACTTTACCTACCGCACTCTGTTGGGTTCAGAGTTTGGTGGAGCTAAGCGGGATCGAACCGCTGACCTCCTGCATGCCATGCAGGCGCTCTCCCAGCTGAGCTATAGCCCCGTCGTAAAGCTGTCATGTTGACGGGCGGCATAATATGAATTCCGCCGCAGAGTGTCAACGGCAAATTCAACCTCCGCCTTTCAATCGCCGAAAAATCATGCAAATGAATCACTTTGCGAGCCTGCTCGCAGCCAGGAGTTAAGCTTGTCACGTTTTCACGTAAAACGGTGCTATAAAATGAACCACTAATTAACCCCACAGATATTCAGGAAATTGTATGATCAAGGAACGAATGACGCCAGAAGAGTTAGCCCTGCTGACTGGCTATAGCCGACAGACCATCAATAAATGGGTACGCAAAGAGGGTTGGATTACATCGCCAAAGCCAGGCGTTCAGGGTGGCAAGGCGCGTCTGGTACACGTCAATGAAAAAGTGCGCGACTTTATTCGCAGCGCGCGCAGGGCTACAGAGACGCCGGAACTGCCAGATACGTACCACGAGGGCTCGCTTCATGCCCTGCTCCTGACGCTGGCGAATGAAATGACGCCGGAAGAGCAAAAGCAGATGACATCGCTGTTACTGCGGGAAGGGATTACCGGCTTGTTACAACGTTTAGGGATTCGCGACCAACGCTGATATGAAAAGATTACGCAGCAAAATGACCACGGAAGAGCTGGCGGACAGTCTGGGCGTAGCCCGACAAACCGTTAATCGCTGGATACGACAGAAGGGATGGAAAACGGAGGGTATCAACGGTGTAAAAGGCGGAAGAGCGAGGGTGATATGTATTGATGCGCACGTTAAGGAGCACATCATTAGCCTTCCTGCCATTCGTAACCGTCGGGCTGTTTACCATGTGGCGGAAAGCCCTTCCCACTACGGCGTGGCAACCTCATCCAGCCTGCTTCCACAAATTATCGACTCGCTGGAAAACATGACGACTGTCGAACAGGAACGTTTGCACACGTTGCTCGCTCGTGAAGGGTTGCAGGGTTTTCTCACGCGTCTTGGTATTGCTGAATAACAGGCATAAAAAAACGGCAGGTTACCCTGCCGTTTTTTGTATTACACGAGCATTACTGCTGGCGTTCGCGCTCAGCAATAAAGTCCAGCGCTTTGTTGATACGCGCCACGCTACGTGATTTGCCGATGGCATGAACGGTCACGTCCAGCGCCGGAGACTGGCCTGCCCCCGTCACCGCAACGCGCAGCGGCATACCGACTTTACCCATGCCAATTTCCAGCTCATCAGCGGTAGCCTGA
The DNA here is from genome assembly GCF_049238665.1 of Enterobacter cloacae complex sp. IR5450. NCBI lineage: Bacteria > Pseudomonadati > Pseudomonadota > Gammaproteobacteria > Enterobacterales > Enterobacteriaceae > Enterobacter > Enterobacter cloacae complex sp. IR5450. Next base: position 155,572 of record NZ_JBMKIC010000005.1, on the reverse strand, counting down.
ATCGCGTGGTGAACATTTTCCGCAGTCCATTCGGTAATGGCTTCGAGTTTGTCACGCACCACTTCCAGCGGCTGACGCGCAACCGGACGCAGGTGTTTCTTGGCCGCGTCGGCGTCGAACTCGTCAAACTCTTCATAGAAGTAACGGCAGCTTTCAGCAATTTCTTTCAGCGTTTTGCAACGCTCGCCAAGCAGCTTCACCAGATCCGCCAGTTCAGGGCCCGTACGGGTATCGATGTTTGCCTGTTCAATGTGCCATTGCAGATAAGTCGCTACATATTCTGGCTGCATGGTATTGATGTAGTGATGGTTCAGCCACAGCAGTTTGTCAGTGTTGAACGCGCTGGCTGATTTGCTCACCGAGTTCAGAGAGAACAGCTCGATCATCTCTTCGCGGCTGAAGATCTCCTGGTCACCATGAGCCCAGCCCAGACGCACCAGGTAGTTCAGCAGCGCTTCCGGCAGATAGCCGTCATCACGGTACTGCATCACGCTCACCGCGCCATGACGTTTGGACAGCTTTTTACCGTCGTCACCGTTGATCATTGATACGTGCGCATACACCGGTACAGGCGCGTTCAGCGCTTTCAGAATGTTGATCTGACGCGGGGTGTTATTGATATGGTCTTCACCACGGATCACGTGAGTGATTTCCATATCCCAGTCGTCCACAACTACGCAGAAGTTATAGGTTGGCGATCCGTCAGTACGACGAATGATGAGGTCATCCAGCTCCTGGTTGCTGAATTCGATCGGACCACGGATCTGGTCATCAAAGATAACAGAGCCATCCTGCGGGTTAGCAAAACGCACTACGCAAGGCTCATCAGCAGCATGCTCGCTGTGGTCATGGCGGCAACGACCGTCATAACGCGGTTTTTCGCCTTTTGCCATTTGCTCTTCGCGCAGCGCATCCAGACGCTCCCTGGAGCAGTAACACTTATAGGCCGTGCCTGCCACCAGCATCTCGTCAATTACGGCGTTATAGCGGTCAAAACGTTTGGTCTGGAAGTATGGGCCTTCGTCCCACGCCAGATTCAGCCAGTTCATCCCATCCATAATGGCTTCAATTGCTTCCGGCGTTGAGCGCTCCAGATCGGTGTCTTCAATACGCAGCACAAACTCACCGTTGTTGTGACGTGCGAAAAGCCAGGAGTAGAGAGCGGTACGTGCACCACCGACATGCAGATAGCCTGTCGGGCTCGGCGCGAAGCGAGTTTTGATTTTCATGAAATGGCCTTACGTTATAAAGATGCCGGTAATCGGCAAATTCCGGGAAGAAAACAATGGGCAATATTCTATCACTGTGGGCCGATTCCTCAATGTCGATCACTTTATCCGGTTCGAGATTGCTGTTTTTGTTTATAAATCATGCGCCACAGTCCGTTTTGCGATCGTTTTGACTAATTTTACGACGAACGAATAAAAACTTTAGAAAATGCGTTGACTCATTTTCAACTCTCCCTATAATGCGACTCCACACAGCGGGGGTGATTAGCTCAGTTGGTAGAGCATCTCCTTTACACGGAGGGGGTCGGCGGTTCGAGCCCGTCATCACCCACCATCTACTTCGGTAGACTCGCAGTGTAGATAAGAATTGAGATTGGGCGATTAGCTCAGTTGGTAGAGCATCTCCTTTACACGGAGGGGGTCGGCGGTTCGAGCCCGTCATCGCCCACCATTCTCACCTTATCGCAGCAGTTCCGAAATGGGCGATTAGCTCAGTTGGTAGAGCATCTCCTTTACACGGAGGGGGTCGGCGGTTCGAGCCCGTCATCGCCCACCATTCTCACCTTATCGCAGCAGTTCCGAAATGGGCGATTAGCTCAGTTGGTAGAGCATCTCCTTTACACGGAGGGGGTCGGCGGTTCGAGCCCGTCATCGCCCACCATTTCGGGTCGTTAGCTCAGTTGGTAGAGCAGTTGACTTTTAATCAATTGGTCGCAGGTTCGAATCCTGCACGACCCACCAATGTAAAAAAGCGCCCTAAAGGCGCTTTTTTGCTATCTGCGACATAGCACATCCCCATTGCAGCCAGACCGCTTGTTTTACTCAAGCTCACGCCTTCTTTGCCGATACCTCTATTTTATGGCGAAAAGGATCTCAATATGACAACTCTTAAGCCCGTTTCTCTGTCGGCGATGGAAATCGGCAGCGTAGATAACAGCTCCGGCGGAAACGACATTGCTTCTCAAATCACCCGTCTGACCAAACAGATAACGAAAGTCACTCAGCAGCTCAAAGAAGTGGCCATGGGTGATGCCACAGCAGAAGAAAAGCAAAAGCAGCAAGAATTACTCGAATCTCAGCTGGCTATGTTGCAGGCACAGCTGGCGCAATTGCAGCGTCAGCAGGCCGAAGAGGCGATGCCAAAGCAGGAAAAAGGTGAGGCAGTCGCGGAAGGCATCAATAAGCCCTCCGCAGAACATCAGATTAATATCTACATCTGATTATTGGTTTCGTTAAAAAGTGGATCGCGTGTGCGGGCCTCCATCAAACGTTCGGCCTGCATACGCACCACATCCCAGCAGGCATGCGCCGCTCCGGAAAGAGACCTGTTTTTACGGCGTACCAGCATCAGCTGGCGTTCGACACAGGGTACGAAACGCTTCACCGTTAAACGACTCCCCTGCGGCAGTGGCAGCGCCAGCGCCGGCAGAACGCTGATGCCAATCCCCGCTTCGACCATGGGGAACAGCGTGGCAGGATGCCCGATCTCCTGCACAATAGTTGCCTTAACACCCTGCGCGGTCAGTGCGGCATCTATCAGCGGGCGGCTGCCTGATGCATAATCCTGTAACACCAGGTTTGCCCCCTGCAAGGCCTGCCAGGCCACCTGCGGCAGCGATGCCAGAGGATCATCATCACGGCAGAGCAATAAAAAGGGCTCCGAGAGTACCACTTCACATTCCAGGTCGCTTACCGCTCCGGGATCAATAACGATGCCAAAATCCACATCCCCCTGACGGATACTCTCCAGTACCCACTGCTGCGGCCTGTCATGCAAAACAAAATCAATATCCGGATAGCGGTGATTACTTTCAGCGATGCACTGGGGAATAAGATGCGCCGAAATCGTCTGGCTCGCCGCCACTCTCACGGTGCCGGAAAGCTGTTGTCCGAGCCGGCCGACATCCCTGAGCGTACTGTTCAGTTCATCCAGCAGCCTCTCCAGACGCATTGCCAGCTGCTGTCCCGCTTCGGTGAGCACCACTTCTCGCGTCGTGCGGTCGAGCAGCTTCACGCCCGTTTGCGTTTCAAGCTCCTTAACGCTATGGCTCACCGCCGACTGACTGAGGCCAATGATCTCCCCTGCCCGGCTAAAGCTGCGGGCCTGCGCGACGGTGACGAAAACGCGAAGCTGACGTAACGAATAATTCATCTGTTTAATTCATGAATGGATGCAATAAATCAATTTTATTTCTCAAAGGGAAGAAAGCACAATAGCGGCATCTGTTTTCAGGAGTGATTATGAAACTTTTTCGTATCCTTGATCCGTTTACGCTGACCCTGATTGGTGTCGTCTTGCTGGCCTCGTTCTTCCCGGCGCGGGGCAGTTTCGTTCCGGTTATTGAAGGACTGACCACGGCAGCCATTGCCCTGCTGTTCTTTATGCATGGCGCCAAACTCTCCCGGGAAGCCATTATTGCAGGCGGTAGCCACTGGCGACTGCATCTGTGGGTAATGTGCAGCACTTTTATCCTCTTCCCGGTTCTGGGCGTGCTGTTCGCCTGGTGGGCGCCGGTGAATGTCGATCCGGCGCTGTATACCGGTTTCCTTTATCTGTGCATTTTGCCGGCCACCGTGCAGTCTGCAATTGCCTTTACCTCGCTGGCGGGCGGTAACGTCGCGGCGGCGGTTTGTTCTGCTTCCGCTTCCAGCCTGCTCGGGATCTTTGTTTCACCGCTGCTGGTCGGTCTGCTGATGAACATGCACGGGGCGGAAGGCAATCTGGAGCAGGTGGGTAAAATTTGTCTGCAACTGCTGCTGCCGTTTGTGCTCGGACACTTATCCCGTCCCTGGATTGGGGAGTTTGTGGCGAAACATAAAAAATGGATCGGGAAAACGGACCAAAGCTCCATTCTGCTGGTGGTTTACACGGCCTTCAGCGAAGCCGTGGTGAACGGCATCTGGCACAGGGTGGGTGCTGGATCGCTGCTGTTTATTGTGGTGGTAAGCATCGTTCTGCTGGCCATTGTCATCGCGGTTAACGTCTTTGTGGCCCGCAAATGCGGCTTCAACAAGGCCGATGAAATCACCATTGTATTTTGCGGATCGAAAAAGAGCCTCGCCAACGGGATCCCGATGGCCAATATCCTGTTCCCGACGTCTGTCATTGGGATGATGGTGTTGCCGCTGATGATTTTCCATCAGATCCAGCTGATGGTGTGTGCGGTACTGGCGCGGCGTTACAAGGCGCAGACTGAAAAGCTGGCGCAGGAAGAGACCCACGCCGCGAAAGTTTAAGGACGTTTCAGGGGCTGAACCAGCTGGGTCAGCCCCTCTGTTTTGATCAGTAACGTGATAGCCATCAGCTCGCCCAGACGCCCGGCGGGGAACTCATCCTTACGGGCAAACCACAGCATATACTCTTCCGGTAAATCAATCAGCCTGCGACCCTTATATTTACCGAACGGCATCTCCGTATTGGCGATCTCAACGAGCTGCTCTTTTTCCACGTCACTCTCCTAACAGGCGCATCATTTCCGCTTCGTCGATTACCTCGATGCCAAGCTCCTGCGCTTTTGCCAGCTTCGAACCGGCCGCTTCCCCGGCAATCACCAGGTCGGTTTTCTTTGACACGCTTCCTGCCACTTTTGCCCCCAGCGCCACCAGGCGCGCTTTCGCATCATCGCGCGAGAGCTGGCTCAGGCTGCCGGTCAGCACCACCGTTTTACCGGCAAACGGGCTGTCGATCTCTTCGGCATTAACCACTACCGGTGCGGGCCAGTGAATGCCCTGTTCCAGTAATTTACCGATCACTTCACGGTTGCTCTCTTCGGCGAAGAAGTTGAAAACGTGGGTGGCGACCACAATGCCGACATCAGGAACTTTCTGTAGCTCGTCGATGGTGGCTTTCTCCAGCGCGTCCAGCGTGCCGAAATACGCCGCCAGCCCTGCCGCCGTCGCCTCTCCGACTTCACGAATGCCGAGCGCGTAAAGGAAACGGGCAAAGGTGGTGTTTTTGGCCGCCTCGAGCGCGTTAACGATGTTCTGGGCAGATTTCGGTCCCATACGCTCAAGACCGGTCAGCTTACCTGCCGTCAGGGTAAAGAGGTCCGCAGGCGTATGGACGTACTCTTTCTCAACTAGCTGGTCGATAATCTTGTCACCCATTCCGTCCACGTCCATCGCCCGGCGGGAGACGAAGTGCTTCAGGGACTCTTTACGCTGCGCGCCGCAGATTAACCCGCCCGTACAGCGCGTTACCGCTTCACCTTCCACGCGCTCAACGTCAGAACCACATACCGGACAGTGGGCTGGAAACTCGATGGCACGGGTGTCGGCAGGACGTTCAGACTCCACAACGTTAACCACCTGTGGGATCACATCACCCGCGCGGCGAATCACCACTTTGTCACCAATTCGCAGCCCCAGACGCGCAATTTCATCGGCGTTATGCAGCGTGGCGTTACTTACCAGCACGCCAGCCACCTGCACAGGCTCCAGACGCGCCACAGGCGTAATGGCCCCCGTACGTCCGACCTGAAACTCCACGTCGCGAACGAAGGTCATCTGCTCTTGCGCCGGAAACTTAAAGGCCACCGCCCAGCGTGGCGCACGGGCCACAAATCCCAACTGTTCCTGCAACGCCAGCGAATTAGCCTTGATCACCACGCCGTCAATATCAAACCCGAGCGTGGGACGAGCTTCTTCAACCTTGTGATAGAACGCCAGCACCGCCTCCGGAGAGTCGCAGAGCTGCACACGGTTGCTTACCGGTAATCCCCACTCTTTGAACTGCATTAAACGCCCCAGGTGGGTATCTGGCAGATCACCGCCTTCCAGGATCCCGACGCCGTAGCAGAAGAAAGTAAGCGGTCGCTTCGCGGTGATACGCGGATCGAGCTGACGCAGCGAACCTGCCGCCGCGTTACGCGGGTTAGCAAACACTTTCCCGCCGGTACGACGCGCTTCTTCGTTGATCTTCTCGAAGCCCGCCTGCGGAAGGAACACTTCCCCGCGCACTTCCAGCCGGGCGGGAATGTTATCGCCACGCAGTTTCAGCGGGATCGCACGAATAGTGCGCACATTGGTGGTGATATCTTCCCCGGTAGTGCCGTCGCCGCGCGTTGCGGCACGCACCATCACGCCGTTCTCATAAAGAATACTGACGGCCAGACCATCCAGCTTTAGCTCGCAGCACCAGCTCAGATTGTCGACGCTCTTCAGGCGATCCTGCACGCGCTTGTTGAAAGCCAGAAAACTCTCTTCATCAAACACGTTATCCAGCGACAGCATCGGCACTTCGTGGCGCACCTGGCTGAAAGCGCCCAGCGGTTCCGCACCGACGCGCTGCGTTGGAGAATCGGGCGTAATCAGTTCGGGGTGCTGCGCTTCCAGCTCGCGCAGTTCACGCATCAGGCGGTCATACTCCGCATCCGGCACTTCCGGTGCGTCCATAACATGATAGAGATATTCATGATGGCGAAGCGTGGTTCGCAGTTCAGTAAGTTGTTGTTCGATTGAGTCCATATCGCACCATCAATGAGAAAAACCCCCGACAGGCGGGGGTTGAGGAGGAGTTAAGTTAACGCGACGATTACGCGTTCGCTTCCTTAACTTCGCGGATGCGGTCCTGATACTCGCGCAGTTTCTGCGGCGTCATCATTCGACGCTGATCGTCGAGCACCACACCGCCCACTTCGTCGGCGATGTGCTGAGCGGACTGTAGCATCAGCTTAAAGTTTTGCAGCTCGTCACCGTAGGACGGCACCTGCATAAAGATCGTAACGCCTGGCGTGACGAAATCACCGGTCATTTCCGGGTCAAACGTGCCTGGATTGACCATATTGGCCAGGCTGAACAGCGCCGGACCGCTGCCGTCAGGACTCAGGTGGCGATGGAAAATATTCATGTCGCCGAACTTGAAGCCTGCCTGTTGGATGCTGTTAAGCAGCACATCACCGTTCAGATTGGTGCCATGATGAGCAGCCACGTTCATAATGATCACCGCTTCTTTACGCTGCGGCTTTTCAACAACCGGTTCTGGCTCTGCAACCGGCTCTGGCTCAGCGCGCGGGGCGGGCTGTGGCGCAGGCGGTTCAGGCTGCGGCTGCGGTTGTTGTACCGGCTGCGGCTGCTGAACAGGCTGTGGCTGATGCACTGGCTGCGGCTGCTGAACAGGCTGTGGCTGATGCACTGGCTGTGCAGGCTGTTGGACAGGTTGCGGCTGTACAGGCTGTGGCGCAACGGGCTGCTGTTGCACAGGCTGGTGCGGCGGATGACGAACAGGTTCTTCCACTGGCGGCGGCGCTGGCTGGCGCGGCTGGGCAGAGGCATACGGTGGTTGATACTGGTGCTGCGGAGCGCGGGGGGCTTCATGCTCTCCATGCGCTGCGCCGGGCGCAGTATTGACCCGATGAACACGAACTTCACCCACGCCGTCGTCGTCAAGACCGTCGATGTCGTCTTCAACGTCATCGTCGTCACGACTGGACTTCATGCGCTTCAGTGGACGATCGCGAAACATAGAGGAACGCTCTTTACGGCTGGTCCAGAAACCATGTACCAGTAAAGCGATTATGGCGATCGCGCCAACAATGATTAATATCAGACGCAAATCCTGCATCATTATATTCTCTGTTGTTCTAACACCTTGCCACCACGGCAAACATTTACTCACTAAGAGTATTTGCCGTTTACGTCAAGTGCAAGTGTATGCAGAGCATTCACAGCATAAAGATGAACTAAATCGTGCTTTTTGCTGGTTTTTCGAACATTTCCGAACTGGTCATTGGCCCGTAACTGGATAATATAGGCGGGCAATTCCACTGGTTGTGTAAAAAGGAGTACAGCCTGGTATGGTTTCAACATCTTCTTCTGCCCCACGCAGCGGGGTCTGGTACTTTTCTCAGGGCTGGAAACTGGTCTCCCTGCCGGGCATTCGACGCTTCGTTATTTTGCCGTTACTGATCAACATTATTCTGATGGGCGGGGCCTTCTGGTGGCTGTTCACCAGACTGGAAACGTGGATCCCTTCCCTGATGAGCTATGTGCCGGACTGGTTACAGTGGCTAGACTACCTGCTCTGGCCGATTGCGGTTATCTCCGTGCTGCTGGTTTTCGGCTATTTCTTTTCGACGATAGCAAACTGGATAGCCGCGCCGTTCAACGGTCTGCTGGCCGAACAGCTTGAAGCGCGCCTGACCGGTGCGACGCCACCTGACACGGGCGTATTGGGGCTCGTGAAAGATCTCCCCCGCATCATGAAGCGTGAATGGCAGAAGTTCGCCTGGTACCTGCCGCGGGCGATTGTGCTGCTTATCCTTTATTTTGTACCCGGGATTGGCCAGACGGTCGCGCCCGTGCTGTGGTTCCTGTTCAGCGCCTGGATGCTCGCTATCCAGTACTGTGATTATCCGTTCGATAACCACAAAGTGCCGTTTAAAGAGATGCGCACTGCCCTGCGCACTCAGAAGGTTGCCAATATGCAGTTTGGCGCGCTGACCAGCCTGTTCACCATGATCCCTTTCCTGAATTTGTTCATCATGCCCGTTGCCGTATGCGGCGCGACGGCGATGTGGGTGGACTGCTACCGCGCTAAGCACGCGTTATGGAAGTAATGCAAAAATGTGTAAAAGAGGGGTGGCTTATGCCGCCCCTTATTCCATACTGATCCCCATTATTTCCTTGCAGCATATAGATATGCGATTTCCTTACTTCCCCATACCTGTTCAACAGGTATGCTGGGTCGGTATCCCAATTTCATACAGTTAAGGACAGGCCATGAGTAAGATTTATGAAGACAACTCGCTGACTATCGGTCATACGCCCCTGGTTCGACTGAACCGTATCGGTAATGGACGCATTCTGGCGAAGGTCGAATCTCGTAACCCAAGCTTCAGCGTTAAATGCCGTATCGGTGCGAATATGATTTGGGATGCTGAAAAGCGTGGCGTGCTGAAACCTGGCGTTGAGCTGGTTGAACCCACCAGCGGCAATACGGGTATCGCTCTGGCCTATGTTGCGGCAGCGCGTGGCTATAAGCTGACGCTGACTATGCCTGAAACCATGAGCATTGAGCGTCGTAAGCTGCTGAAAGCGCTGGGTGCGAACCTGGTCCTGACCGAAGGCGCGAAAGGCATGAAGGGCGCGATTCAGAAGGCCGAAGAAATCGTCGCCAGCGATCCGGCAAAGTATCTGCTGCTCCAGCAGTTCAGCAACCCGGCCAACCCGGAAATTCATGAGAAAACCACCGGTCCGGAAATCTGGGAAGATACCGACGGTCAGGTTGATGTGTTTATCTCCGGCGTAGGCACCGGCGGTACGCTGACCGGGGTGTCTCGCTATATTAAAGGCACGAAAGGTAAAAAAGATCTGATTACCGTTGCCGTTGAGCCAACCGACTCGCCGGTTATCGCTCAGGCGCTGGCAGGCGAAGAGATCAAACCAGGTCCGCACAAAATCCAGGGTATCGGGGCTGGTTTTATTCCAGGCAACCTCGATCTGAAGCTGATCGATAAAGTGGTCGCCATCACCAATGAAGAAGCCATCTCTACGGCGCGTCGCCTGATGGACGAGGAAGGCATTCTGGCGGGTATATCTTCCGGTGCGGCGGTTGCGGCAGCGCTCAAACTGCTGGAAGACGAAATCTTTACCAATAAGAACATTGTGGTTATCCTACCGTCTTCGGGTGAGCGTTACTTAAGCACAGCACTGTTTGCCGATCTCTTCACAGAGAAAGAACTGCAACAGTGATGCCAGCATGTTAAAAACGCGTAAAAAAGCACCTTTTCAGGTGCTTTTTTGTGGCCTGCTTCAAAGTTTTACCCCTCCTGGCATTGCTTCACCCCGTTGGGTCTGGTATTTAAACCAGCAATTATTTTGATGCGCGAAATTAATCGGTGAACGAAATAGCGCTGCTGAATCGATTTTATGATTTGGTTCAAGTCTTGCTTTCACTGCATAATGTTTAATGACGATTGAAACGTCAGCGCTAACTATACAGGCTAAAGTTAAGTCGCCAGGCTAGACTTTAGTTCCACAACACTAAACCTATAAGTTGGGGAAATACAATGTTCCAGCAAGAAGTTACCATTACCGCTCCGAACGGTCTGCACACCCGCCCTGCTGCTCAGTTTGTTAAAGAAGCGAAAGGCTTCACTTCTGAAATCACTGTGACTTCCAACGGCAAAAGCGCTAGCGCAAAAAGCCTGTTCAAGCTGCAAACTCTGGGCCTGACTCAGGGTACCGTTGTTACCATCTCCGCTGAAGGTGAAGACGAGCAGAAAGCAGTTGAGCATCTGGTTAAGCTGATGGCTGAACTCGAGTAAGTTTACCGGGTTCTTTTCAATATCAGTCACAAGTAAGGTAGGGTTATGATTTCAGGCATTTTAGCATCCCCGGGTATCGCTTTCGGCAAAGCATTGCTGCTGAAAGAAGACGAAATCGTCATTGACCGGAAAAAAATTTCTGCCGACAAGGTTGATCAGGAAGTTGAACGTTTTCTGAGCGGTCGTGCCAAGGCATCTGCGCAACTGGAAGCGATTAAAACTAAAGCTGGCGAAACTTTCGGTGAAGAAAAAGAAGCCATCTTCGAAGGGCACATTATGCTGCTCGAAGATGAGGAGCTGGAGCAGGAAATCATAGCCCTGATTAAAGATAAAGGCATGACGGCCGACGCGGCTGCGCATGAAGTTATCGAAGGTCAGGCATCTGCCCTGGAAGAGCTGGACGATGAATACCTGAAAGAGCGTGCGGCTGACGTACGTGACATCGGTAAGCGCCTGCTGCGCAATATCCTGGGTCTGGCCATCATCGATCTGAGCGCGATTCAGGACGAAGTTATCCTGGTTGCCGCTGACCTGACCCCGTCTGAAACCGCACAGCTGAACCTGAACAAGGTGCTGGGTTTCATTACTGACGCAGGTGGACGTACCTCCCACACCTCAATCATGGCGCGTTCTCTGGAGCTGCCAGCCATCGTGGGTACCGGTAGCGTTACCTCTCAGGTTAAAAACGACGACTATCTGATTCTGGATGCCGTAAACAACGTGGTTTACGTCAACCCAACTAACGATGTGATCGAGCAACTGCGCGCCGTTCAGGAGCAGGTTGCTACCGAGAAAGCGGAACTCGCTAAACTGAAAGATCTGCCAGCCATCACGCTGGACGGCCATCAGGTTGAAGTGTGCGCTAACATCGGTACCGTACGTGACGTTGACGGCGCTGAGCGCAACGGCGCGGAAGGTGTGGGTCTGTATCGTACTGAATTCCTGTTCATGGATCGCGACGCTCTGCCAACGGAAGAAGAGCAGTTTGCAGCGTACAAAGCGGTTGCGGAAGCGTGCGGCTCGCAGGCGGTTATCGTCCGTACCATGGACATCGGTGGCGACAAAGAGCTGCCGTACATGAACTTCCCGAAAGAAGAGAACCCGTTCCTGGGCTGGCGTGCCGTGCGTATCGCCATGGATCGCAAAGAGATCCTGCGTGACCAGGTTCGCGCTATTCTGCGTGCCTCCGCTTTCGGTAAACTGCGCATCATGTTCCCGATGATCATCTCTGTTGAAGAAGTGCGTGCACTGAAGAAAGAGATCGAAATCTACAAACAGGAACTGCGCGACGAAGGTAAAGCATTTGACGAATCCATTGAGATCGGCGTGATGGTGGAAACACCGGCAGCCGCGACCATTGCGCGTCATTTAGCCAAAGAAGTTGATTTCTTTAGTATCGGTACCAATGATTTAACGCAGTACACCCTGGCAGTTGACCGTGGTAATGATATGATTTCACATCTCTACCAGCCAATGTCACCGTCCGTACTGAATTTGATCAAGCAAGTTATTGATGCTTCTCATGCAGAAGGTAAATGGACTGGCATGTGTGGTGAGCTTGCAGGCGACGAACGTGCTACACTTCTGTTGCTGGGTATGGGTCTGGACGAATTCTCTATGAGCGCCATTTCCATCCCGCGCATTAAGAAGATTATCCGTAACACGAACTTCGAAGATGCGAAGGTGTTAGCAGAGCAGGCTCTTGCTCAACCGACAACGGACGAGTTAATGACGCTGGTTAACAAGTTCATTGAAGAAAAAACAATCTGCTAATCCACGAGATGCGGCCCAATTTACTGCTTAGGAGAAGATCATGGGTTTGTTCGATAAACTGAAATCTCTGGTTTCTGATGACAAGAAAGACTCCGGAACTATTGAGATTGTTGCTCCGCTCTCCGGCGAGATCGTCAACATCGAAGACGTGCCGGATGTAGTGTTTGCTGAGAAAATCGTTGGTGATGGCATTGCTATCAAACCAACTGGCAACAAAATGGTTGCTCCAGTTGACGGCACCATCGGTAAAATTTTTGAAACCAACCATGCGTTCTCTATCGAATCCGATAGCGGTATCGAACTGTTCGTTCACTTCGGTATCGACACCGTTGAACTGAAAGGCGAAGGCTTCAAACGTATCGCGGAAGAAGGCCAGCGTGTTAAAGTTGGCGACCCGGTAATTGAATTCGATCTGCCACTGCTGGAAGAAAAAGCCAAGTCTACCCTGACGCCGGTTGTTATCTCCAACATGGACGAAATTAAAGAACTGATCAAACTGTCTGGCAGCGTTACCGTGGGTGAAACCCCGGTTATCCGCATCAAGAAGTAATTCTTGCCGCACGGTAAAATGGCGCCTTCGGGCGCCATTTTTGTTTATGCAGGCAGGATAAGCTCGTCATAGCCTTTCGACTGCGTATAGATCATCACGTCAGTCACCCTGTCGCCCGCCATGCGAATGGCGTCGGCCACGGTTTTACCCCCGACGATACCGCTCACCAGCTCCGAACAGAACAGATCCCCCGTCCCTTTCAGATCCGTCTCTACGCGCGGGTGCGCGCTAACGGTAACACCTTCTTCGCTCACCAGCACGACGTGGATATTCTGCGGATCGTCAGCCACTGGCGCACTAGTGATAGCCACCCATTTCAGCGAGTTGGACAGCAGCCCCTGCGCGGCGGCAATGGCGCTCTCCGGCGTACGGCACGGTTTGCCGCTCAGCACTTCCAGTTCATACACGTTGGGCGTAATGCCCTGGGCCAGCGGGAGCAGATGTTCACGGTAGGCTTCAGGAATATCCGGCTTCACGTACATCCCGCTGTCGATATCCCCGATTACCGGGTCAACCAGCACCAGCAGATCGGGATGTTGCACTTTGATCGCCTTCAGCCACTGCGCCAGCAGCACGATCTGGCTGGCACTGCCCATATACCCGGTTGTCACCGCTTTTAACTCGCGTAAAATCTCACGCTCTTCCAGCGCCTTCAGGTAGCCGCTGAACCACTCGTCCGGGATCACCCCGCCGTAGAAGGTGTCGTAGTGTGGCGTATTGCTGAACAGCACCGTCGGCACGGCGGTAACGTTCAGCCGGTGGGTGCGAATATTCGGCACCGCGATGCTGTTTCCCACGCTGCCGTACACCACCTGCGACTGTACGGCGACAATATCGGTTTGCTGCGCCCGGGTGTTATCCCGGAATAAAATCATCTCCATGACGCTTAAATCCCCGCCCCCTGCGAATAACTCTCTTCACCAAAGACGCCGGTAGACAGGTAACGGTCGCCGCGATCGCAAATAATCGCTACGACCACCGCTCCCGGCGTGGACTCAGCCACCCGGATCGCGCCCGCTACGGCACCGCCAGAGCTGACGCCGCAGAAGATGCCTTCACGTACGGCCAGCTCACGCATGGTATTTTCCGCCTCGCGCTGATGAATATCCAGCACCTGGTCCACAAGCTGCGCATTAAAGATGCCCGGCATATACTCCGCCGGCCAGCGGCGGATGCCCGGAATACTGCTCCCCTCTTCCGGTTGCAGGCCGACAATCGTCACTGGCTTATCCTGTTCACGCAGAAAGCGTGACACACCGGTGATCGTGCCCGTGGTCCCCATGCTGGAGACAAAGTGGGTGATGCGCCCGGCGGTTTGCTGCCAGATTTCCGGGCCGGTGGTGGTGTAGTGCGCGTACGGGTTGTCCGGGTTATTAAACTGGTCGAGCAGCTTGCCTTCCCCGCGCTCCGCCATCGCTAACGCTAAATCTCGCGCCCCTTCCATCCCCTGCTCTTTGCTCACCAGAATCAGCTCGGCTCCATAGGCGCGCATGGCGGCACGGCGCTCCTGGCTCATGTTATCCGGCATCAGCAGCTTCATACGATAGCCTTTCAGGGCGGCTATCATCGCCAGTGCGATACCGGTGTTACCACTGGTGGCTTCGATCAGCACATCGCCGGGCTTTATCTCGCCGCGCTTTTCGGCCTGAACAATCATCGACAGCGCCGCCCGGTCTTTCACCGACCCCGCCGGGTTATTGCCTTCAAGTTTGACCCAGATTTCGCTGCCGTTGTCACACCCCATGCGCTGAAGTTTGACCAGAGGGGTGTTGCCGATGGTGTGTTCGAGTGTATTCACGATTTTTACTCAATAAAAAGCCCGGTAAGCATCACGCCACCGGGCGAAAAACATACTCAATAACCTATCAGGCTGACTCCGCCAGAGCAATATCCTCGCGCGTCTCGATGCGCTCGTTGCCGTGATAAATGCGCGCGTGTTGCAGCCCCACAAACAGGCGTTCCCCCCGGTGCGGCGGCTCGTCGTCACGCATAACCACGGTCAGCGGCTCGGTGTACCAGCCCAGGGGCTGTACCACTAATTGGGTGTAGTGACCTTTAGGGCTAGCTTCCAGCACCTGCACCGGAAGCGGTGAATCCAGGCTGGTACGGCGGCTGACGTCCACTTCCCACGGACGCAGGAATAGATCCACCGGCCCCTGATGCGCGGAGGTATACCCCAGCGGCCAGCGGTGCGCGCCAACGTGGAACTGACCGCCGCGAATGGTGCCCTGAAGGCGGTTTACTTCTCCCATAAACTCCAGCACAAAGCGGGTCGCCGGTTCACGCCAGAGCTGCTCTGGCTCGTCAACCTGCTCAATGTTGCCCTGACTCATTACCACCACGCGGTCGGCCACTTCCATCGCCTCTTCCTGATCGTGGGTCACGAAAACGCTGGTGAACTGGAGTTCCTCATGCAGCTGACGCAGCCAACGACGCAGCTCTTTTCGCACCTGCGCATCCAGCGCGCCAAACGGTTCGTCCAGTAGCAGGATTTGCGGTTCAACGGCTAACGCACGCGCCAGCGCCACGCGCTGCTTCTGCCCGCCGGAAAGCTGAGCCGGGAAGCGGTCCGCCAGATGTGCAAGCTGCACCATCTCCAGCAGTTTGGTCACTTTCGCTTTGATGGCGGCGGCATCTGGACGTTCACGACGCGGCAGCACGGTCAGGCCAAACGCAATGTTGTCGAATACCGTCATGTGGCGGAACAGCGCGTAATGCTGGAATACAAAGCCCACTTTACGGTCGCGGGCATGCAGGCGGCTCACGTCCGTACCGTGGAAGCGGATATGTCCGCTGGTCTGGTGCTCAAGCCCGGCGATAATACGCAGCAGCGTGGTTTTACCGGAGCCAGACGGCCCCAGCAGCGCCACCATTTGTCCGGAAGGGATATCCAGCGAGATATCATTCAGCACCTGGGTGCGACCAAAAGACTTCTTAATATTGGCAATCTCAATGCTCATGATTTCCCTCCTGATGCTGACGTTTTTCCTGATTCTCTAAACGCCACTGCACCACACTCTTCAAAAACAGGGTCAAAATGGCCATCAGCGTCAGCAACGCTGCGGCAGTAAAGGAACCGACAGTGTTGTAGTCCTGTTCCAGTAATTCAATCTGTAACGGCAGCGACAGGGTTTCGCCGCGAATCGAGCCGGATACTACCGACACCGCGCCAAACTCACCGATCGCACGGGCGTTGGTCAGCACCACGCCGTAAAGCAGTGCCCAGCGGATATTCGGCAGCGTGACGCGGCGGAACATCTGCCAGCCGGAAGCGCCGAGCAGCACCGCGGCTTCATCTTCATGGCTGCCCTGGCTGAGCATCACTGGCACCAGCTCGCGCACAACGAACGGACAGGTGACAAAGACGGTCACCAGCACCATCCCCGGCCAGGCGAACATGATTTGCAGGTCGTGTTCATCCAGCCAGCCGCCCAGCGGGCCATTGGAGCCGTAGAAGAGCAGATAAACCAGACCCGCCACCACAGGAGACACCGCAAACGGGATATCCAGCAGGGTCAGCAGCAGCTGACGCCCCGGGAAGTTAAAGCGCGTTACCAGCCAGGCCAGCAATACGCCAAACAAAAGATTCACCGGGACAGTGATCAGGGCAATCATCACCGTCAGCCAGATGGCGTGGAGCATGTCCGGATCGGCCAGATTTTGCAGCGCGGGCATAATCCCTTTGCTGAAGGCCTGTACGAAGATGTACACCATCGGCACGACGAGAATGAATGCGGAGACCAGCACGCCGGTACCAATCAGAAACCATTTGCCCCAGTTGATGCGGGGCGCGTCATAGCGCTTCAATTGCGTAACTTCCGCCATCAGTGACCTACCACACGTCGACCAAAGCGACTTTGCAGAGTGTTAATCGAAAACAGTAGCAGCAGCGACGCGGCAAGGATCACCGAGGCAATCGCGCTCGCGGCCGGATAATCAAACTCCTGCAAACGGACAAAAATCATCAGCGAGGTCACTTCGGTTTTCCACGCGATGTTCCCGGCGATAAAAATGACCGCGCCAAATTCACCGAGGCTGCGGGTAAAGGAGAGCGCCACCCCCGCCAGCAAGGCCGGAGAAAGTTCCGGCAGAACAACCTTACGGAAACTCTGCCAGCGCGTGGCGCCCAGGGTTTCCGCGGCCTCTTCGTATTCGGGTCCTAACTCTTCCAGCACCGGCTGCACGGTACGCACCACAAACGGGATGCTGGTAAAGGCCATCGCCACCGCGATACCGAGCCAGGTATAGGTCACTTTGATATCAAACTTCGCCAGCCACTCACCGTAAAAGCCGTTCACGGAAAACAGCGACGCCAGCGTCAAACCGGCCACTGCCGTCGGCAGGGCAAAGGGCAGATCCATCAACGCGTCGAGGAGCGTGCGGCCCGGGAAGCGATAGCGGGTTAAGATCCACGCCATCAGCAGGCCAAACACGCCGTTAAAAATCGAGGCCACGAACGCAGACAGCAGCGTGACCTTATAGGCCGCCACCACCTGAGGGTTGGTGACCACTTCCCAGTACTGGGACCAGCTCATCTCAGCGAGCTGCATCACCAGAGCGCTGAGCGGTAACAATAAAATCAGACAGACGAACAGCAGGCTGGTCCCGAGGCTTAAGGTAAAACCCGGCAGCACACGTCTTGTTGATCCTGCAAACATTACTTACGCCCCGCCGCCAGCAATTTGTCTAACTCACCGCCGCTGGCAAAATGCGTTTTCATCACCTCAGGCCAGGCGCCGAAATGATCTTCCACGCGGAACAGCTCGGTCTGCGGGAATTTGTCTTTCAGCTTGCTCATCACGTCCGGGTTGTTGACACGGTAGTAGTAGTCGGTGATAACGGTCTGCGCCTGCGGGCTGTACAGATAGTTCAGGTAGGCTTTCGCCGCCTTTTCTGTGCCGTTAGCCTTAACGTTTTTATCCACCCACGCCACCGGGAACTCGGCCAGAATGTTGGTTTTCGGGATAACCACTTCGAAGCCCTGCGCTTCGTACTGTTTACGAATATTGTTCACCTCGGATTCAAAGCTGATCAGCACGTCGCCCAGCCCGCGTTCGGCGAAGGTAGTGGTTGCGCCACGACCGCCGGTATCAAACACCTCGACGTTTTTCAGGAACTGGGTCATAAACTGTTCGGTTTTCGCTTTATCGTTACCGTCAGCTTTGTCCGCCGCGCCCCACGCCGCCAGATAGGTGTAACGTGCGTTGCCGGAGGTTTTCGGATTCGGGAAGATCAGCTTTACGTCTGAACGCACCAGGTCGTTCCAGTCGTGGATGTTCTTCGGGTTGCCCTTGCGCACCAGGAAGCCCATGGTGGAGTAAAATGGCGAACTGTTGTTCGGCAGGCGGCTTTGCCAGTTCGCCGGGATCAGTTTGCCTTTGTCGTGCAGGATCTGCACGTCCGTGACCTGGTTGTAGGTCACCACGTCCGCTTTCAGCCCCTGCAAAATGGCCAGCGCCTGCTTGGATGAGCCAGCGTGCGACTGTTTGATGGTCAGCTTGTCGCCGTTGTTCTCTTTCGCCCACTGCTGTTCAAATGCGGGATTAAGGGCGGCAAACAGCTCGCGCGAAACATCATAAGAACTGTTCAGCAACTCGGTTGCCTGCGCCTGCGCCACCAGCAGTAAACCTGCCAGTGCCAGCGATCCTTTTTTCAGTACAGTAACGGCCATTGCGCACCCTTATAAATGTGATGACTATCTTATAGTCATAATATTTATAACGGAGTCTAAAGGAGTAACGGTTTTATATACCGTTTAGTGATTTAGAAGCAGAAAAGGGAATAAGAGTGCGAGAGAAATTGCCGGGTGGCGCTAACGCTTACCCGGCCTACGAATGGAGAGCGATTTACAGCGCCAGCAGGCGCTCAACGGACGGCGCAAAGTAGTAGCCGCCAGTCACCGGACGGGTGAAGCGCAGCATGGCGTCACGCTTGCCGTCGGTATCGCCAAACATGCTCAACAGCTGCTGTTCGATGTTGTAGAGCCGCGCGCAGTAAGCGCAGAAGTACAGGCCGTGCGTACCGCTCGCGGTGCCGTACGGCAGGCTCTGGCGAACAATCTTCAGCCCCTTACCGTCTTCTTTAAGGTCAACGCGGGACAGGTGGGACGTGACCGGACGCGCATCGCCGTCAATCTCTTCATTGGCGTCTTTGGTGCGGCCAATCATCATCTCCTGGTCATGCACGCTCATGCGGTTGAGCTGCCTGAGGTTATGCTCCCAGCGCTGGACGAACACGTAGCTGCCGCCCGCGTCCACGCCATCCTTGATTACAGCCACCTCGCGACGCGTCTCTTCCCCGGCCGGGTTTTCGGTGCCGTCGACGAAGCCGCTCAAATCGCGCTCTTCTACCCAGCGGAAACCGTGGATCTCTTCCTGCACGTCGATGCTGTCACCAAAGGCCTCAATCGCTGCCTGAGCGATGGAGAAGTTCACGTCATGGCGCAGGGAGAGGATATGGATCAGGACGTCATACTGGGTGGCGGGCGCAAGACCTTTGCCATAAGGAATAAAATCTTTCAGCTCTTCTGCGCCTTCGCCGCCGCTCAGCTGACGCCAGACGGTATTGCCAAAGGCAACCACCGCGCCCAGATGGGCTTCGGGGAATTTGGCCTGGAAGGTGGCCAGTTTATCAACGAAAACTTTGCTGGCCGCGCGCAGGGCATCCACATCCCCTTTGACGTTGGCTTCAATCCAAATCGCCGCGCGGCAATGTTCTGGCAAAATGCCACTCTGAACCTGAGACATCGCTCCTCCTGAAAAAAAGATGCCACGACTGCGTGGCATTGATGGCGGCTATTATACCTGGATTTCAGCGAGGCGGCTTGCTCAGGCGCAAATTACTGCTTCCAGATAATTTTGCTCACTTTCCACTTTTTCAGGGTGTCGTCAGACGGCATTAACCCTTCCGGACCGTTCCAGGTGCCGCTGAATACATAGCTAATGTGCTGGCTGCCGTCGGCCTTACACTCGACCGCCACGCTCTCCTCCGACGGCACACTGGCACAGTGGCCAAACGCTTTCTGATAGAGTTCGCCAAACGGCGTTCCCACCTTCACGCCATCTGAGGTCGGGATCTCTTCATCCATCACCGCTATGCGGTTGACCGTACCTTTATCGCCGTTGATGACCATTGCCACCTTGTCATCTTTCAACGCTTCGAAATAGCGCACGATGTTGCCGTTCTCGGTTTTCATGCCGCTGCGCAGGCGATAATCACTGCCGATGGCATCCTGAATGGCATCCTGATCCAGCGCCGTCGAGGCGGTAATTTTGCCCACGCCCTGCTCGGTCACTTCCGTTGAGGATCCAAACCAGTTCCACGGATAGGCCGCAGACCAGTTGATGGATGAGAGCGTGGAACAGCCGGTTAACGCCAGTGGGAGAGCGCATAAAAGTAAACGCAGCGATTTCATTGAGACGTCCTTACGTAGTAAATCAACGCTTGTTGGAGTGCAGTATCGGCAAAAAGTGCCGTTTTAATCTGACTCTTGCGTAAAACAGGCGCGTAAACGGGGATTCGTGACCAGCCACAGCAGCGCGACAATATCCGCCACCACCAGCGCAATCCCGATACCCGAAAGCGGCTCGCCGTACAGCCAGAGCACGGGCTGCCAGACCAGGAGCACAACCTGCGCCAGAATCAATAGCCAGCGAAGTGCGCGCCAGAAGCGCGGGAGGAACTGCCGCCGTCCGCTGCACAGGAACGCCAGCACCGCCGGTACACCGGGCAGTAACCCCAGCCAGAACGCATCGTGATCGGGATAAAAGAGATTCAGTAGCGTATCGCCCTGCCCGCGCGACGCGCCAGCCATCACGAACAGCACCCAGGTGCGGGCCTGCAACAGCAGAACGCACCAGAACAAAAAAGGCAGACGCAGACGACCGTGAACATCATAGTCGCCAGGGTGGAACTCAGTACTCTTCATCTTCGATCAGGCGCTTACCCAGCGTCAGTACATCCGCATGCTCGTAGCCCAGGCGTTCATACATGCCCAGCACCACGTCGTTATCTTCCCGCACCATGATCTGGATTTTCGGACAGCCGCGGGCGATCAGCTTCTTTTCCAGACGGTTAAGCAGCGCGTTGGCGATGCCGCGCGCGCGGTATTCCGGGTGCACGCCCAGATAGTAGGCCGAGCCGCGGTGGCCGTCGTACCCGCCCATCACCGTCCCGACTACTTCGCCGTTGACCTCAGCGACCAGAAACAGACTGACGTCGTGATTCACCTTCCGTTCGATGTCCATCTCCGGATCGTTCCATGGACGCAGCAGATCGCAGCGCTCCCAAAGGGTGATCACCTCTTCGAAATCTTCCTGGCGAAAAACGCGTATCTCCATGGTATTAACCGCCTTTTCGGGTTTAAAAACAGTGATTATGGCGTGAACAGGGCATTTAGCCAATAACCGGGGAAAAACTCGCCAAAATTTGGCATAATGTCACTTTGTCACGTATTGAAATGAAAAGTAAAACAATTCTCAATAAGGAATGTCGTCACGCAAAACGCGATACGATATAACACCAGGACCCCAATTTTTACAATTCAGGCCGCATGAGCACATTCAAACCATTAAAAGCACTCACATCGCGTCGTCAGGTTCTCAAAGCGGGGCTGGCGGCCTTAACGTTAACGGGCATCGCAAAGCAGGCTCAGGCAAAAGACGAGAGCACGCTTAAAACCAGTAACGGACACAGCAAGCCGAAAACCAAAAAAGCCGGCGCAAAGCGTCTGGTCATGCTCGATCCAGGCCACGGCGGGATCGACACCGGCGCCATTGGCCGAAACGGTTCGAAAGAAAAACACGTCGTGCTGGCAATTGCAAAAAATGTGCGCGCAATTTTACGCAGCAACGGTATTGACGCCCGCCTAACGCGCACGGGCGACACGTTTATCCCACTGTACGATCGCGTGGAGATTGCCCACAAGCACGGCGCAGACCTGTTTATGTCCATTCACGCGGATGGCTTCACAAACCCTTCCGCCGCAGGCGCCTCGGTGTTCGCTCTCTCCAACCGTGGCGCCAGTAGCGCCATGGCGAAATACCTCTCCGATCGTGAAAACCGGGCGGATGAAGTGGCCGGGAAAAAAGCTACCGACAAAGACCATCTGTTACAGCAGGTTCTGTTTGATCTCGTGCAGACCGATACCATCAAAAACAGCCTGACGCTCGGCTCGCATATCCTTAAACGGATTAAGCCCGTGCACCGTCTGCACAGCAAAAGCACCGAGCAGGCCGCGTTTGTGGTGCTGAAGTCCCCGTCCATACCGTCCGTGCTGGTGGAAACCTCGTTCATTACCAACCCGGAAGAAGAGCGTTTACTCGGCACCACGGCGTTTCGTCAGAAGATCGCGAACGCCATCGCCTCCGGGGTCATCAGTTATTTCAACTGGTTCGATAATCAAAAAGCGCACTCCAGGAAACGTTGATGAAACCGAATGCACAGCTGGTCAAAACTTTCCTGATGCAGCTACAGGACGCGATTTGCCAGAAACTTTCCGCCGCAGACGGCGGTGAATTCCAGGAAGACGCCTGGCAGCGCGAAGCGGGCGGCGGCGGGCGCAGCCGCGTGCTGCGTAACGGCGGTATTTTTGAACAGGCCGGGGTCAACTTCTCCCACGTCCACGGTGATGCAATGCCAGCGTCCGCCACGGCGCATCGGCCTGAACTGGCGGGCCGCAGCTTCGAGGCGATGGGCGTCTCGCTGGTGGTGCATCCGCATAACCCGTTTGTGCCAACCAGCCACGCCAACGTGCGCTTTTTCATCGCGGAAAAACCGGGGGCCGATCCGGTCTGGTGGTTTGGCGGCGGTTTCGACTTAACGCCTTACTATGGCTTCGAAGAGGATGCCGTGCACTGGCACACCACCGCGCGCGACCTCTGCCTGCCGTTTGGCGAAGACGTTTACCCGAAATACAAAAAGTGGTGCGATGACTATTTCTATCTGAAGCACCGCGACGAGCAGCGCGGCATCGGCGGGCTGTTCTTTGACGATCTCAACACGCCGGATTTTGATACCGCATTCAGCTTTATGCGCGCGGTGGGTGAAGGCTTTACCGATGCCTATCTGCCGATTGTCGAACGCCGCAAAAACACCGACTACGGCGTGCGCGAGCGTGAGTTCCAGCTTTACCGCCGCGGGCGCTACGTGGAGTTTAACCTGGTATGGGATCGCGGGACGCTGTTTGGCCTGCAAACCGGTGGGCGCACGGAGTCCATTCTGATGTCGATGCCGCCGCTGGTGCGCTGGGAATACAGCTACGCGCCAAAAGAAGGCAGCCCGGAGGCTGCCTTGAGTGAGTTCCTTAAAGTACGCGACTGGATTTAACTGCCGGATGGCGCTGCGCTTATCCGGCCTACTCAATCCGTAGGTCGGGTAAGCAAACGCGCCCTTACAGCGGCTGCGTCTGTGCCTCAACCACCGCCAGCGCCACCATGTTGACGATACGACGCACGGAGGCAATCGGCGTTAACACATGCACCGGTTTTGACATCCCCATCAGCACTGGCCCTACGGTCACCCCTTCAGAACTCGACACGCGCAGCAGGTTATAGCTGATACGCGCCGCTTCCACGTTTGGCATAATCAGCACGTTCGCCGAGCCTTTCAGCGGGCTGTCCGGCATGCGTTCGTTACGGATGCTCTCCACCAGCGCGGCGTCGCCGTGCATCTCGCCGTCGATCATCAGCTCCGGCGCACGCTCGCGCACCAGGTCCAGCGTCTGGCGCATTTTGCACGCCGCCGCGGATTTGGATGACCCGAAGTTAGAGTGCGACAGCAGCGCCACTTTCGGCTCGATACCAAAGCGGCGCACGGTTTCCGCCGCCATCACGGTGATTTCCGCCAGTTCCTCCGGGGAAGGATCGTCGTTGACGTAGGTATCGGCGATAAAGGTGTTACCGCTTGGCAGCAGCAGCGCGTTCATTGCGCCGGCAGTATGGACGCCCTCGCGATAGCCGAAGATCTCCTGCACCACGCTGAAATGCTCATGGTACTCGCCGATGGTGCCGCAGATCAGCGCATCCGCCTCACCGCGATGAACCATGATCGCGCCGATCACCGTGGTATTGCTGATCACCGCCCGCTGCGCCTGCTCCTGGGTGATCCCGCGACGCTTCATGATCGAATAGTATTCGTTCCAGTACTCTTTGAAGCGCGGATCGGATTCGTTATTGACGATCTCAAAGTCGACGCCCGGCTTAATTTGCAGGCCCAGCTTCTGAATACGCATCTCGATCACGCTCGGACGACCAATCAGGATCGGTTTCGCCAGCCCTAAGGTGATCAGCTCCTGCGTGGCATGCAGCACGCGCGCCTCTTCCCCTTCCGCCAGCACCACGCGCTTCGCGTCAGCGCGCGCCTGGGAGAAGATCGGCTTCATAAACAGGTTGGTTTTGTAGACGAACTCGGTGAGTTTATCGACGTAGGCATCGAAATCTTCAATCGGCCGCGTCGCCACGCCGGAGTCCATCGCCGCTTTAGCCACCGCTGGCGCGATCTTCACGATCAGACGCGGGTCAAATGGTTTAGGGATAATGTAGTCGGGGCCGAAGCTCAGATCCTGATCGCCGTAGGCGGAGGCCACCACTTCGCTCTGCTCGGCGTGCGCCAGCTCTGCGATAGCATGAACGGCGGCGAGCTTCATCTCTTCGTTGATTGCCGTAGCGCCGACGTCCAGCGCACCGCGGAAGATGAACGGGAAGCAGAGCACGTTGTTCACCTGGTTCGGGTAGTCCGAACGTCCGGTACAGATGATCGCGTCTTCACGCACCGCCTTCGCCAGCGGCGGCAGAATTTCCGGCTCCGGGTTCGCCAGGGCCAGGATCATTGGCGCGCGCGCCATCTTCTGCACCATCTCCTGGGTCAGTACTTTCGGGCCTGAACAGCCGAGGAAAATGTCGGCACCTTCAATGACGTCTTCTAGCGTGCGCTTGCCGTCGTCTTCCACCGCATAGGCCGCCTTGGTTTCCGCCATGTTTGGCTCGCGGTCTTTGTAGATCACGCCCTTGGAGTCGCAGACCACAATATTGTGCTTCTGCATGCCCAGCGCCACCAGCAGGTTCATACAGGCGATGGCCGCGGCGCCTGCGCCGGAGACCACCATGCGCACGTCGGAGAGATTTTTCTCTACCACGCGCAGGCCGTTCAGAATGGCGGCGGTACTGATAATCGCCGTGCCGTGCTGGTCGTCATGGAACACGGGAATGTTCATACGCTCGCGCAGCTTCTGCTCGATATAGAAACATTCCGGCGCTTTGATGTCTTCCAGGTTGATGCCGCCGAAGGTCGGCTCCAGCGCCGCCACCACGTTGATGAATTTATCCGGACCCAGTTCGTCCACTTCGATATCGAAGACGTCGATACCGGCAAATTTCTTAAACAGAACGCCCTTCCCTTCCATCACCGGCTTACCGGCCAGCGCACCGATGTTCCCTAACCCCAGCACCGCCGTACCGTTAGAGATAACGGCCACCAGGTTGCCACGGGCGGTGTATTTGTACGCTGCCAGCGGATCTTTTTCGATTTCCAGGCACGGAGCAGCCACGCCTGGCGAGTAGGCCAGCGCCAGATCGCGCTGGGTCGCCAGCGGTTTGGTCGGGGATACCTGGATTTTACCCGGAACAGGAAACTCGTGAAAATCGAGAGCGCTTTGTTTTAACTGATCATCCATCTTGTTATTCCTTTCACGTTTCGGTCAAAAAGGGTGATGTTGACGTTCCTATGCACACCCTGGTGTGCCGCATAGTATCGCCGCAGGCAGGCTCCTAAACTTTGAAGGCTGCCAAACTCTCACCATTGCAGAATAAAAATTGTTATCAATTTATAACAACCATGTTACCCGTCTCAGACAGCAATGCCTCCCCCGTCTGCTATGCTTTTTTGTTAAGTCCATCATGATTTTCTCAGAAGTGTGAACTAACGCACTCGACTAACTCTTTTATTTCCAAGGAGTAATTATGAACCAGCTAGACGGCATCAAACAATTTACCACCGTGGTTGCAGACAGCGGCGACATCGAGTCGATTCGTCACTACCAGCCGGAAGACGCGACCACCAACCCCTCGCTGCTGCTCAAGGCGGCCGGTCTTGCGCACTTTAGTCATCTGATTGATGACGCCCTTGCCTATGGCAAACAGCGCGGGCAAACGCAGGAGCAGCAGGTCGCCGAGGCCAGCGACAAGCTGGCGGTCAATATCGGTGCGGAAATTCTTAAAAGCATACCGGGACGCGTCTCCACCGAAGTGGACGCCCGCCTCTCGTTTGACCAGGAAAAGAGCATCAACAAGGCTCGCCGCCTGGTGGAACTCTACCAGGAGCAGGGGATCGATAAGTCACGCATCCTGATCAAGCTTGCGTCTACCTGGGAAGGCATCCGCGCGGCGGAAGTGCTGGAGAAAGAGGGGATCCACTGCAACCTGACGCTGCTGTTCTCCTTCGCCCAAGCGCGTGCCTGCGCCGAAGCGGGCGTGTTCCTGATTTCACCGTTTGTCGGACGTATCTACGACTGGTATCAGGCGAAACAGCCAATGGATCCGTACGTGGTGGAAGAAGATCCTGGCGTGAAATCGGTGCGTAATATCTACGATTATTACAAGCAGCACCGCTACGAAACCATCGTGATGGGGGCCAGCTTCCGCCGCACCGAGCAGATCCTGGCGCTCGCGGGCTGCGACCGGCTGACCATCTCCCCTGACCTGCTGAAAAAGCTTCAGGAGAGTGAAGAGACGGTGATCCGCAAGCTTGTGCCGACCTCTACCGTTCTGCCAAAACCAAAACCCATGACCGAAGCGGAATTCCGCTGGGAGCACAATCAGGACCCAATGGCCGTGGAAAAACTGGCGGACGGCATCCGTCAGTTCGCCGTCGACCAGCGCAAACTCGAAGATCTTCTCGCTGCCAAACTTTAACCTTGCCACGGAGTGAACTATGTCCCGTAAAGAGCTCGCCAACGCCATTCGCGCCCTCAGCATGGATGCCGTACAAAAAGCCAATTCCGGCCACCCTGGCGCCCCCATGGGTATGGCTGATATTGCCGAAGTGCTGTGGAACGACTTCCTCAAGCACAACCCGACCGATCCGACCTGGTACGATCGCGACCGTTTTATTCTCTCCAACGGTCACGCATCGATGCTGCTCTACAGCCTGCTGCACCTCTCCGGCTACGATCTGCCGCTTGAGGAGTTAAAAAACTTCCGCCAGCTGCACTCCAAAACGCCGGGCCACCCGGAGATCGGCTATACGCCGGGTGTTGAAACCACTACCGGCCCGCTGGGCCAGGGGCTGGCGAATGCCGTCGGCCTGGCGATTGCAGAGCGTACGCTGGCCGCGCAGTTCAACCAGCCCGACCACGAGATTGTCGATCACTACACCTATGTCTTTATGGGTGATGGCTGCCTGATGGAGGGGATCTCCCACGAGGTCTGCTCGCTGGCGGGCACCCTGGGCCTGGGCAAGCTGATTGGCTTCTACGATCACAACGGTATCTCCATTGACGGGGAAACCGAGGGCTGGTTTACCGACGACACGGCAAAACGCTTTGAAGCCTATCACTGGCACGTGGTGCACGAGATCGACGGTCACGATCCTGAGGCGGTGAAAAAAGCGATTCAGGAAGCGCAGAGCGTGAAGGACAAACCGTCCCTGATCATCTGCCGCACCACCATCGGCTTCGGCTCGCCGAACAAAGCGGGCAAAGAAGAGGCGCACGGCGCGGCGCTGGGTGAAGAGGAAGTGGCGCTGACCCGCCAGAAACTGGGCTGGAAACACCCGGCCTTTGAGATCCCAAAAGAGATCTACAAGGCCTGGGATGCTCGCGAAACAGGTGAAAAAGCGCAGCAGGCCTGGAACGAGAAGTTTGCCGCTTACAAAAAAGCGTATCCGGATCTGGCGGCTGAGTTTACCCGCCGCATGAGCGGCGGCCTGCCGGAAGACTGGGAAGAGAAAACCCAGGCGCTGATTGAAAACCTGCAATCCAACCCGGCGAAAATTGCCACCCGTAAGGCATCACAAAACACCCTGAACGCAATTGGCCCAATCCTGCCCGAACTGCTGGGCGGATCGGCGGATCTGGCGCCAAGTAACCTTACCATCTGGTCCGGCTCTAAATCCCTGAAGGAGGACATTGCCGGGAACTACATCCACTACGGCGTGCGCGAGTTCGGGATGACCGCCATTGCCAACGGCATCGCCCACCATGGCGGCTTCGTGCCGTACACCGCTACCTTCCTGATGTTTGTCGAATATGCCCGTAACGCGGCGCGTATGGCGGCTCTGATGAAGGCGCGGCAAATCATGGTGTACACCCACGACTCCATCGGACTGGGTGAAGATGGGCCGACGCACCAGGCGGTAGAGCAGCTGGCGAGCCTGCGCCTGACGCCAAACTTCAGTACCTGGCGTCCGTGCGATCAGGTTGAAGCGGCAGTGGGCTGGAAGCTGGCCGTAGAGCGTCATAACGGACCCACGGCGCTGATCCTGTCGCGCCAGAACCTGGCGCAGATCGAGCGCACGCCGGAGCAGGTGAAAAATATCGCCCGCGGCGGGTACATCCTGAAAGACAGCGGCGGCAAGCCAGACGTGATCCTGATTGCCACCGGTTCAGAGGTGGAAATCACGGTAAAAGCGGCGGAGAAACTAACCGCCGAGGGTCACGCGGTGCGCGTGGTTTCCCTGCCTTCAACGGATATCTTTGATGCCCAGGATGAGGCGTACCGCGAATCGGTGCTGCCTTCAAACGTCGCGGCGCGCGTGGCGGTTGAAGCTGGCATTGCCGACTACTGGTACAAATATGTGGGTCTGAAAGGGGCGATTGTCGGCATGAAGGGTTACGGTGAATCCGCCCCGGCCGATAAGCTGTTCCCGTACTTCGGCTTTACCGTTGAGAACGTAGTGGAGAAGGCGCTGAGCGTGCTGTAGTGCGATCTGCGTTGCCGGGTGGCGGCTGCGCCTGACCCGGCCTACAAATCGGCAAAACCCTACCTTGTGATCCACAGCGTGGGCCAGGCATCTGGCCCATTCCAGTTATCACAGCTTGGCTCTTCCGCGTAGCGTACCAGACGGAAGCGCTGGCCGTTAAAACGCCAGCGGGTCTGGATCCCACAGTCGCCAATCCCGCGTCCCAGCGCCAGTGTGGTCAGCTCGCGCGTTTTTTCATCGAAGCTGGCATTCATCAGCTCCATGTCGCTACTCTGGCTGGAAGGGGTAAACGGCAGACGCAATCTCACGCTCCTGGCCGCAAACGGTTTTTTACGCGACACCAGCCACGCCAGGTCGACGGTGTTGTACGCCCCCGCCTCACAGCTGATGATCATCAGCGCTTTGTCATCGGTCAGCGCGGTCACGCGCACCTCACGCCGGTTCGGATCGAGAGAGCACTGGCTGTGGTTCATGCGCCAGTTACCGTAATCCAGCAGATCGTTCAATTCGTTATGCGTCAGCGGCGTTGGCGTGGGGTTCACCACCGCCACCTTTTTTAATGCCGGCGCAGGCGGCACGCTCAGCGGTGGACTATCCCCTTTTTTAATCCATGCCGTTTCACTTCCGACGCGTTTTTGCTGGGCATCGATAAACAGCAGCGCCGCTTTCAGCCCGGCCAGAGAGATTGTCTGCTTCCCCCCGCGCAGAGTCAGCGCCTGACCTTCCTGAATGGTTTTCAGAAACGTGGTGATGGTGCCCGTATCGTCTGTTTTAAGATGCCAGGGGGTTAACTGCCAGTGTTGCGACGTGAGTTTAAGCGGCACATTGTCGAGCAGCAGGCGCGGGGCGATGTCAGGCTCTTTCACCGGAGGCGCCGAAAGCCCACCGAGATCAATGCGCAGGCTGGCGTCCGTTTTTGCCCCCGCACTGCGGCTCAGCGACATGACCAGACCGCGATGCTCGCCAGTGTTGCGCGCTACGCAGAAGTTCTGGTTATTGCAGGTCACCTGCCAGTCTGAAAAAGACTGCTGCGCAGGCGCAGCCCACACCCGAGGCGCGGGAAGCACGCAAATGAAGAAGATAAGAAAAACGCAGTAGCGCATGAACGGCACAGCCCCGCAAACGAATAGGTCAATCTGGGGCGTATCTTCGTGCCCTGGGCGGGCTGGCTCAATCGGATTTATCGGATAGATTTATCTGAAATACAACTTATCGCGCTTCCGCCGCGGCATTCATCAGCCCGCTGGTTTGCAGATATTGCAACAGGATCACCGCTTTACCGTCGCGGATCTCGCCGCGTTTCACCATGTCAACAGCCTTAGCGAAAGGCATTTCCAGCACTTCAATGTCTTCGTCGTCCACGCCACCGCCCCGGTGCGTGCGCTGGGCATCGGTATATTCCGCAATGAAGAAGTGGATCAGCTCGGTGACCCCGCCAGGGGACATAAACAGCTCAAAGACTTTCTGCACCGTCCCCACCTCAAAACCCGTCTCTTCAATGGCTTCTTTGCGGATACACACTTCCGGCTCATCGTCGTCCAGCAGACCTGCACAGGTTTCAATCAGACGTCCGTCCGCGTTGCCATTGACCCATGTCGCGATGCGAAACTGGCGGATCAGCACTACGCTTTGCTTTTCACGGTTATACAGCAGAATGGTTGCACCATTGCCCCGGTCGTAGACTTCGCGTTTATGGCGAATGACGTCCCCGTTCTTACGGGTGAGATCGTAAGTGATGTTACGCAGGACAAAGTAATTTTCAGAAAGGATTTTGTCTTTAATAACGCTAATGTTCAGAGACATACGGGCTCCACGGCAAAATGAGTCTGTTTATACTACGCTGTGAAGCCCGCTTTGTCGCCCGTCTGCGTTAATGCATGTTGCGCGGCGGCACGCCAAGCCAGTCCATGATCCCCTGCGCGGCATGGCGCCCTTCCGCCATCGCGGTGACCACCAGATCCGCACCGCGTACCGCATCACCGCCAGCAAAAATCTGCGGATTCGAGGTCTGGTAGCGATAACGGCTCTCCACGGAGGCCCTGATGCGCCCCCAGTCGTCGGTGTCGACGCCCTGCGCCTGAAGCCACGGCATGGCGTGCGGATTAAACCCAAACGCCATGATCACCGCATCCGCTGGCATGACAAACTCACTGCCCGCCACCGGGACAGGACGCCGCCGCCCCTGCGCATCCGGCTCGCCCAGACGGGTGCGCAGCATCCGGATACCGTTCACCTTCCCGTCGGCATCCAGCGTGAGCTCAACCGGCTGGACATTAAATTCAAACGCCGCGCCCTCTTCTTTCGCGTTTTTAACCTCTTTCTTTGAGCCCGGCATGTTGGCCTCGTCCCGCCGATAGGCGCAGGTGACTTTCGCCGCGCCATGCCGCAGCGCGGTGCGCACGCAGTCCATCGCCGTATCGCCCCCGCCGAGCACCACCACGTTTAACCCCTGCGTGTCGATAAACGGCTCGTCTGCGGCAGGGTCAAGGCCCATCACGTTCCGCGTGTTTGCCACTAAAAACGGCAGCGCGTCGTACACGCCCGGCGCGTCTTCGTGAGGGATACCCGCTTTCATGGAACGATAGGTCCCTACGCCGATGAACAGGGCATCGTAGTCGTTTTGCAGTTGGGCCATCGACACGTCTTTTCCCACCTCGCAGTTCAGCTCGAAGCGGATGCCCATCGCGCTGAATATCTCTCTGCGCCGCGCTAGCAGGGATTTATCCAGCTTGAAGGCAGGAATACCAAAGGTCAGCAGTCCACCGATTTCCGGATGGCGGTCGTAGACCGTCACAGCGACGCCGCTGCGCACCAGTACGTCGGCGCAGGCCAGCCCTGCCGGACCGGCACCGATGATGGCGACGCGCTTACCGACCGGCTTAACGTGGCTGACGTCCGGCGTCCAGCCCATCGCCAGCGCCCGATCCGAGATATACCGTTCGATATTCCCGATGGTTACTGCCCCTGACGTATCCCGCAGGGTGCAGGCGCCTTCACATAATCGATCCTGTGGACAGACGCGGCCGGTAATTTCCGGTAAACAGTTAGTCTGGTGAGAAAGCTCAGCCGCACCGACGATATCCCCCCCCCTGATCCGCTCAATCCACTGCGGAATGTGGTTATGCAGCGGGCAGGTCCACTCGCAAATGCTGTGCTCGCCACATTTCAGGCACCGGGATGCCTCGCGCTGCACCTGTTCCGGGCGAAACGGCAGGTAGATCTCGTTAAAATGGTCTGCGCGTGCTTCGGGGCTGAGCTTATCCGGCTCACCGCGCGCCGGGGTGTTTTGCATCTGTTGCCGTTTGGTTTGCGAAGGGACTGACTGAACCGCCTCGCTGTGCCACGGCAGCGCGTCCAGCCTTGCGCTGCGCTGTCGGCGCTGCTTAACCAGCTTATCCAGTACGGCTGGGGTGGCGAGCGTAAGCACCTCCGCCGGGCAGTTTTCAACGCAGGCCGGGCCTTGCGGCCTTTCCAGACAGAGGTCGCATTTGTGCGCCGAGGCCTTTACGCTGTCGTTTTCCAGCGGGGCGATCAGCATGTCCATCGTGCCAAACGGACAGGCCACCACGCAGGCTTTACAGCCAATGCATTTTTGTTGATTGACCTGTACGCTGTCGCTGTGTTGCGTGATGGCTCCGTTCGGGCAGCTTTGCGCGCAGGGCGCGTTTTCACAGTGGTGGCAGGTCACGGGGCTTTTTCGCAAGCCTGAGGTAAGGACCGTAATGCGGGGATGAAAATGGCGCTCGCTCAGCGCGTGCTGCTCCCCGTTGTGCGCCATCACACAGGCAACTTCGCAGGCGCGACAACCGATACACTGTTGAGCGTTGGCCATAATAAAACGATTCATAACAACACCTGTTTTTGGTTCAATAACCTTATTCTTTCTATTGTTATCGTATTTACCCACAGCAGCATGGCGACGCAATGTTCAAATGCCCAGGAAGGCGAACTATTTCCAGTGAACCTGTGGCAGATCAATTTAATTCAGGAAGCCGATGAGTGACCGTTAAACGCCCCGTATCGGGAAGCCTGGCTCGGGCTTTCTTTTCGATGATTGTCTTGTCCGTTCTGATCAGCGCCATTGCGCTGGTTACACTCGCCAGCAGCCAGCGCGACGCCGAGGCGATTAACATCGCCGGATCGCTGCGCATGCAGAGCTACCGCCTGGGCTACGAAATGCAGCGCGCCAGCCCGTCGCTGGCGGAGCACCGCGCGGTCTGGCAGAAAACGCTGAGCGCGCCTGCGTTGCAGAAGCTAAACCGCTGGTATGTGCCTGAGGACGTCAAACAGCGTTACCAGCAGTTGCACCTTGGCTGGCAGGAGATGGACACGCGTATCGCCAGCGGCGATACCGGGTGGTATCAGAACCACATAGAGGATTTCGTGGGCAGGATAGATGCCTTTGTGCTGGCGCTTCAGCACTACACCGAACATAAAATTCAGCTGGTGATTTGCATGTCGCTGACGGGCGGCCTGGGCATCCTGCTGCTGGCGGTGGTGACCCTGCGGCGCATCCGCCGTCAGGTTGTGCTGCCGCTGAATAATCTGGTGGCGGCGAGCGAGCGTATCGAACAGGGCCAGTTCGACACTCCCGCGCCGGATACTACGCTGCCCAACGAGTTGGGCCAGCTTTCCCGCGCCTTCAACCATATGTCGGCGGAATTACACACCCTGTACCGTTCCCTTGAGCACTCCGTTGCCGAAAAAACCCGCCACCTGAATGAAGCCCATCAGCAGCTCGAAATGCTGTTCAAATGCTCACAGGCGTTGAATACCGGGCAGATAGACAGCCACTGCTTCCGGCATATTTTGCAGATTGTGCATGACTATACGCAGATGAATTACCTGCAATTGCGCACCAGTGACGACTGGCAGCTTTACGAAGGACTGGAGACCCCGGGCGAGAAAATGCACAATTTACCGGTGTTAATGCAGGATACCCTGTACGGCGAACTGCGCTGGCAAAGCGCGACCGGGGATGTTCCGCTGCCGCTCATGGAAAGCGTGGCGACGATGCTGGGCCGGGGGCTCTATTTTAATCAGGCGCAGAAACATTATCAGCAACTGCTGCTGATGGAGGAGCGCGCCACCATCGCGCGCGAGCTGCATGATTCGCTGGCGCAGGTGCTCTCCTATTTGCGTATTCAGCTTACGCTGCTGAAGCATGCCGTGCCGGGCGACAATGCCCCGGCGCAGGCTATCATCACGGACTTCTCTCGCGAGCTGAATAACGCCTGGCATCAGCTACGCGAGCTGCTCACCACCTTCCGCCTGACGCTCAATCACGCCAATCTTCCTGCCGCGCTACAGGAGTCTCTCGACGGGTTGCAAAGCCAGACCAGCGCGAAGCTGGTGCTCGACTGCCGTCTCTCATCACTGGCGCTGGACGCGCAAAAACAGGTGCACCTCTTACAGATTGTGCGTGAGGCAGTGCTGAATGCGATTAAACATGCCGATGCGAGCGAGATTGTGGTCAGCTGCGTCACCACCGCGGACGGCACTCACACGGTCACGATCCGCGACAACGGTATTGGTATCGGCGACGCCAGTGAACCGCCGGGGCATTACGGGCTGAATATCATGCGCGAACGCGCGGGACGGCTCGGCGGAACATTACACTTTTCTCAGCCGCCACAGGGTGGGACACAGGTCAGCGTGACGTTCCGGACACCTGCGGCGCAGGCTGAAAAATAGCGGGAAAGAAGGCGCGCTGAAAAAAGCGCATGATAATTTACATTATCTCCTTTATTTCTCCACGTTTGACCTGGGCCTTACCGCTAAAGTTAGGCGGGCAATAAACAATAATGACGTGCAGCAAAACGAGGTCACACTTTAATGGCGAATTTTTTCATCGATCGCCCCATTTTTGCCTGGGTGCTTGCAATCCTGTTGTGTCTGACGGGTGTCCTGGCGATTACTTCCCTTCCTGTTGAGCAATACCCCGACCTCGCGCCCCCCAACGTGCGTATCACGGCGAACTATCCTGGCGCCTCGGCACAGACGCTGGAAAATACCGTCACGCAGGTTATCGAGCAGAACATGACGGGTCTTGATAACCTGATGTACATGTCCTCGCAGAGCAGTGCCACGGGCCAGGCGACGGTAACCCTGAGCTTTACGGCGGGCACGGATCCGGATGAAGCGGTGCAGCAGGTGCAAAACCAGCTGCAATCGGCCCTGCGTAAACTGCCTCAGGCGGTGCAGAACCAGGGGGTGACCGTGCGTAAAACCGGTGACACCAATATTTTGACCATCGCGTTTGTTTCAACCGATGGCTCGATGGATAAGCAGGACATCGCGGACTACGTCGCCAGTAATATTCAGGATCCGCTCAGCCGTATCAACGGCGTGGGTGATATCGACGCCTACGGCTCGCAGTACTCCATGCGTATCTGGCTGGATCCCAACAAGCTGAACAGCGTGCAGATGACCGCTAAAGATGTCACCGACGCTATCGAATCGCAGAACGCCCAGATTGCCGTGGGGCAGCTCGGCGGTACGCCGTCCGTGGACAACCAGGCGCTTAACGCCACCATCAACTCCCAGTCGCTGCTCCAGACACCTGACCAGTTCCGCAATATTACTCTGCGCGTGAATCAGGACGGTTCGGAAGTGCGTCTGGGGGATGTCGCCACCGTGGAAATGGGGGCGGAAAAATATGACTACCTGAGTCGCTTTAACGGCAATGCCGCGTCCGGACTGGGGGTAAAACTGGCCTCCGGCGCCAACGAAATGGCGACCGCGCAGCGGGTGTTAGAGCGTCTGGATGAACTGTCGCATTACTTCCCGCACGGACTGGAGTACAAAGTCGCCTACGAAACCACCTCATTCGTAAAAGCCTCCATCGAAGATGTGGTGAAAACCCTGCTCGAAGCTATCGCGCTGGTGTTCCTCGTGATGTACCTGTTCCTGCAAAACTTCCGCGCCACGCTGATCCCCACCATTGCGGTGCCGGTGGTGCTGCTGGGAACCTTTGCGGTGCTGTATGCCTTCGGTTACAGCATCAACACCCTGACCATGTTCGCCATGGTGCTGGCCATCGGCCTGCTGGTGGATGATGCCATCGTGGTGGTGGAAAACGTCGAGCGCATTATGAGCGAGGAAGGGCTTTCGCCCCGCGAGGCCACGCGCAAATCGATGGGACAAATTCAGGGCGCGCTGGTCGGTATCGCCATGGTGCTGTCGGCGGTATTTATCCCGATGGCATTTTTTGGCGGCACCACGGGCGCGATTTATCGCCAGTTCTCGATCACCATCGTCTCTGCAATGGTGCTCTCCGTACTCGTGGCAATGATCCTTACCCCTGCCCTGTGCGCGACGCTGCTCAAACCGCTGCATAAGGGCGAACACCACGGTCAAAAAGGCTTCTTCGGCTGGTTTAACCGCATGTTTAACCGCAATGCGGCGCGCTATGAAGCGGGCGTGGGTAAAGTACTGCACCGCAGCGTGCGCTGGATGGTGGTTTATGTCCTGCTGCTCGGCGGCATGGTCTTCCTGTTCCTGCGGCTGCCAACCTCGTTCCTGCCGCTGGAAGATCGCGGCATGTTTATTACTTCCGTACAGTTACCGAGCGGCTCGACCCAGCAGCAGACCCTGAAAGTGGTGCAGAAGGTTGAGAACTACTTCCATACTCAGGAGAAAGATAACGTGGTCTCCGTCTTCTCCACCGTCGGCTCTGGCCCCGGCGGTAACGGGCAGAACGTGGCGCGTATGTTTGTGCGCCTGAAAGACTGGGACCAGCGCGACAGCGATACCGGCTCCTCCTTTGCCATCATTGAGCGTGCAACCAAAGCGTTCAACAAAATCAAGGAAGCGCGCGTTTTCGCCAGCAGCCCGCCCGCCATCAGCGGCCTGGGCAGCTCAGCCGGGTTTGATATGGAGCTTCAGGATCACGCGGGTGCCGGGCATGACGCGTTGATGGCTGCTCGCGATAAACTGCTCGAGCTGGCCGGGAAAGATCCGCAGCTTACCCGCGTTCGTCATAACGGTCTGGATGACAGCCCTCAGCTACAGGTAGATATTGACCAGCGTAAAGCGCAGGCGCTGGGCGTCTCCATCGACGACATTAACGACACCCTGCAAACGGCATGGGGCTCAAGCTACGTAAATGACTTTATGGATCGCGGCCGCGTGAAGAAGGTCTACGTTCAGTCTGCCGCCAAATACCGCATGCTGCCGGACGATATCAACCGCTGGTATGTGCGCAATAACACCGGCGGCATGGTGCCGTTCTCGGCGTTTGCGACGTCACGCTGGGAGACCGGTTCGCCGCGTCTGGAGCGTTACAACGGCTATTCGGCGCTGGAGATTGTCGGTGAAGCCGCGCCGGGCGTCAGTACCGGTACCGCAATGGACATTATGGAAAAACTGGTTCAGCAGTTACCGACCGGCTTTGGCCTGGAGTGGACGGCGATGTCCTACCAGGAACGGCTTTCCGGCGCTCAGGCGCCTGCCCTGTATGCTCTTTCGCTGCTGGTGGTATTCCTCTGCCTGGCGGCGCTGTATGAAAGCTGGTCAGTGCCGTTCTCGGTGATGCTGGTGGTGCCTCTCGGGGTCATCGGCGCGCTGCTGGCAACCTGGATGCGCGGCCTGGAAAATGATGTCTATTTCCAGGTCGGACTCCTCACCGTGATCGGATTGTCGGCAAAAAACGCCATTCTGATCGTCGAATTTGCCAATGAGATGAATGCCAAAGGTCACGAACTGATGGCCGCCACGCTGCACGCCTGTCCTCAGCGCCTGCGTCCGATCCTGATGACCTCTCTGGCGTTTGTGTTTGGCGTCCTGCCGATGGCCACCAGCTCCGGCGCAGGCTCCAGCAGCCAGCACGCAGTGGGTACGGGCGTTATGGGGGGAATGATATCCGCGACGATACTGGCTATCTATTTCGTACCGCTGTTCTTTGTGCTGATACGTCGTCGTTTCCCGCTGAAGGATAAGCCGGAATAACCCGTTGAAATAAAAAAAGGCGGCTTTACAGGCCGCCTTTTTATTGTGTGATTCTTTCACACTATGGTTATTTTAGTTAATTAAGTGCTCTTGCATTTCTTACCGGAAATTCATTTACGAAGCATGCCTTCGATAAAATCTTTCCAGTTCCCCAGTTCACGTTCAATCATAACAACCTCTCTTATTATTATGCGCATTCTACGAAAACGTATCATCATTGTGAAGCCACTTTAACCGATTGCTGTGATTGAGCCCCGCTGTACTGGTAGGTTTAGGATCACTATGAGCGTTGCCGGTTAAATTTTATGTGACCTACAGCAATATTTTGAAATAGTCGGAAAAATGACAGCATTTTTAATTTCCCCCTGAGTTTATTGGCAATTTAAACAGGGTGGACAACTATGCTTAAAAGATGAAAGACTATTCAGCTTACAGCTGTTCGTTGAATTATGGAGAATTGTAAATCCCGAAAAATTCCGAATGTGTTATATTCCACTTAAGGATATATCTTCGAAAATATTGAACATTAAATCCACAAAAGAACAAAAGGATTCACTATGGTTGTGATGTACGGCATTAAGAATTGCGACACGATTAAAAAAGCCCGCCGCTGGCTGGAAGCACACAACATCGACTATCGCTTCCACGATTACCGTGCCGACGGGCTTGACCCCGCGTTTCTCCATTCCGCCATCAACGAACTGGGATGGGAAGCGCTGCTGAATACCCGCGGGACCACCTGGCGAAAACTGGATGAATCTCTCCGGGCCACGATCAACGACGCCGACAGCGCAGCCAAATTGATGCTTGAAATGCCGGCAATCATCAAACGCCCATTGCTCTGCAAGCCAGGTCAGCCTATGCTGCTGGGTTTCAGTGAAACCCTTTATTCAGATTTATTCGTTGAGGTGTAGTCTATGTCATGCCCGGTCATTGAGCTGACTCAGCAGCTTATTCGCCGTCCTTCCCTTAGCCCGGACGACGCAGGTTGTCAGGCATTAATGATTGAGCGCCTGCGTGCCATCGGTTTTACCGTGGAGCACATGGATTTTGGCGATACGCAGAACTTCTGGGCATGGCGCGGTCAGGGGGAGACGCTGGCGTTTGCCGGACATACTGACGTAGTTCCCGCGGGCGACGCAGACCGCTGGATCAACCCGCCTTTTGAGCCGACCATCCGCGACGGCATGCTTTTCGGACGCGGCGCTGCGGACATGAAAGGTTCCCTGGCTGCGATGGTCGTGGCGGCAGAGCGTTTCGTCGCCCAGCATCCGAACCATAAAAACCGTCTTGCGTTTTTGATTACCTCCGATGAAGAAGCCAGCGCCCACAACGGCACCGTGAAGGTCGTTGAGGCGCTGATGGCGCGCAATGAACGTCTGGACTACTGTCTGGTGGGCGAACCGTCCAGCACCGAAGTGGTGGGCGATGTGGTGAAAAATGGCCGCCGTGGATCCCTGACCTGCAATTTGACTATTCATGGCGTGCAGGGCCACGTTGCCTATCCGCACCTGGCGGATAACCCGGTACACCGCGCCGCGCCGATGCTGAACGAACTGGTGAGCATTGAATGGGATAAAGGCAATGAATTTTTCCCGCCAACCAGCATGCAGATAGCCAACATCAAGGCTGGCACCGGCAGCAACAACGTCATTCCCGGCGATCTCTTCGTCCAGTTTAACTTCCGCTTCAGCACCGAACTGACTGACGAGATGATCAAAGCGCGAGTGATTGCGCTGCTCGAGAAATATCAGCTGCGCTATACCCTCGACTGGTGGCTGTCTGGCCAGCCGTTCCTGACGCAGCGCGGTAAACTGGTGGATGCGGTAGTGAACGCCATTGCGCACTATAATGAAATTAAGCCACAACTGCTGACAACGGGCGGCACGTCTGACGGACGCTTTATCGCCCGCATGGGCGCACAGGTTGTCGAACTGGGTCCGGTTAACGCGACGATTCACAAAATCAATGAATGCGTGAACGCTGCCGATTTACAACTGCTGGCCCGCATGTATCAACGTATTATGGAGCAACTCGTCGCCTGACGGGTGCTTAAAGAGGATTAGCGAATGGACTGGCTTTCAAAGTACTGGTGGATTCTGGTGTTGGTATTTCTGGTAGGCGTGCTGCTTAACGTGATTAAAGATCTCAAGCGCGTTGACCACAAAAAGTTCCTTGCCAACAAACCGGATCTTCCGCCGCACCGTGATTTTAACGACAAGTGGGACGATGAAGACGACTGGCCGAAGAAGGACCAGAAGAAGTAATTGTACACACCCCTCACCCCCGGCCCCTCTCCCCAGAGGGACGAGGGGGGTTTTGTTCCCTCTCCCTTTGGGGAGAGGGGAAATGTTTAAATAAACTCGACGATATCATCGTCATTCGGCTTAGCGCCGCTGAGCGCTTCATCAAAGTAGTGCTTCGGTACGGTATAACGCAGATGATCGAGCGCGAACTGCATGCTGCGATCGTCAATGGCATGCCCCAGATCGTCTACGATATCCAGCGTCACATCTCCGCCCTCGCGCATCAGCGTCTCCTGGGCGGCTACTGCATGCGAAAGCTCAATTACCCGGTCTTCACCCCCATGAATGAGATGGATCGTAGTCTGCGTGGTCGCGCTTTGCGGTAACGTCGCAAAACGCCCGTTAAAGGCAATCACGCGGGACACCAGTCCGGGCTGCGCTTTTACGCTTTCCAGCGACATGATTGAACCCTGAGAGAAGCCAATCAGCGCCGTTGCGTCGGCGCCTACGCCGCTCTGCTGCTGCCAGTAACGCACGGTATCGATAAAGGCTGGCATAACGGCATCAATACGCGCCTGACGATTCTCCTCCGTCACGCCCTCGACGGAAAACCACTGCCGGCCGTCCGGACCGCACGGCTCCACGCCGCCGATGCTGACGATCAGCGCGTGTGGGAAAACGGGTGCAAACCAGCTGCCAATCTGTCCCATATTGACGGCATTGTCGCCCACGCCATGAAACAGAAGCAGGAGCTGTTTAGCAGGCGTATCCGGGCTTTGCACAACAAAATGGTCATGTTTCATGGCGATCTCCTTAATTGATAAGCAGGATTTTACGCCTCTGCGGGGTAATGACCATGCCACTTTACTGAAGAAGTCATTGAAAAAATTGCCATTGCAAAATGTCGGCTTTCAGCTGCTGGCTACGGGAGTAATCAAGCCTTTCAAGCGCGTGTGCGGTTTCCTCGCGTAGCTTCGCCAGCAGCGCTTTGCGCCCGAAATCGTGCGTATTCCCTTCCATTTTCCCGCGCAGCGCCGGGAGTGGGATGTCCACGGCTAACACCAATCGCGTTAGCGCCGCAACCGAGGTTGAAAACGCCCGGTGAGCAAAGGCAAACCCCGCCAGCTCCAGCCAGTCATCACTATTAAGGGTAGCTTCCCATGCATCCGTCACCGGGATCTTTTCGCCATTCCAGGCCGACAGGACGCGCATATCACGACATAAACGCTGATGCGCCTGTTCGCAGAGCTGATGCCCCGCCTCGCTCAGCGGCAGCAACGCCATCGCCGTATAGCACCCGCTGCTGGCTTCCCGGTGGCTGCCCATCCGCACCAGCACAAACCCGCACTGCCGCCAGAAACGCCACAGCTCGTCGGTATAGCCAAAGCTGACCGAGAGATAATCTTCTCCGCTGGCACTGCGGATCAGCCGCTGGCCGATGCCTTCCCGCTGGCGATGGGGATGAACCGCAATGCGGCTGACGCGTCGGCCTTTCAGCGTCGCCGCGAGCGGCGAACCGCCGTGCGCCGCCAGCGACTGCGCCACCAGATTTCCACGCGGCCGACGAAACCCCGCCCATACTGCGCGGCTAAGTTCAGGGGGTAATCCCCCCTCCTCCACCAGCCAGAGCGCGCCCGCGATCTCCGCGCCCGCCTGAGCAACAGCAAAGTGCTGGCCGGGGGCGTCCATCATCCGGCGTAAATCGAGGGGGGACGTTCGGTAGTGCGCGGCACACAGCAGTTCATACACGCCTGCCCCGCGCGCCGGATCGTTCTCCCATGTCCCGGGCTCCAGCGACGTTAAACGTA
This sequence comes from Enterobacter cloacae complex sp. IR5450, assembly GCF_049238665.1. NCBI lineage: Bacteria > Pseudomonadati > Pseudomonadota > Gammaproteobacteria > Enterobacterales > Enterobacteriaceae > Enterobacter > Enterobacter cloacae complex sp. IR5450. Next base: position 113,836 of record NZ_JBMKIC010000005.1, on the reverse strand, counting down.
CCTCCCCTGCCGGTTTGCGATCGATAAGCGCATCGTCGAACAGCAGCGCGTTCGCCACTATCCGCTCAAGGGGGCATCCGGCAGCCCAGCGAACTGGCGTGGATAAGGTATAACGCCGCAGCCCGCTGAACCGGGCGCAGAACTTCAGCAGGAATCCCCTGCCCGTGCCTTCATAACCCTGCACCGTGGTGGTCAGCAACACGCGGGGAAAGCGCGACACCAGCTTCTCCAGCAGCGGGCCGGGGATAGCGGCTGCCTCATCGACAATCAGCCAGTCAGCTTCTGTGGTGGAGGCCAGCAGCGCATCCGGGGCCATAAAGTGAAAACGTTCCCCGGCGAAACGCGCGATGACATCCGTCGCCCCTTTTGCCGGTGCCGTCACTACTGCACACCCCTGAATGCCGCTCAGCAACATGCCCGCCAGGGCGGACTTTCCGCGTCCGCGCGGCGCCGTCACGGCGGCCACGCCCGCAGGCATGGTCAGAAGAGCGTCGAGGATTTCAGCCTGCTCGCGCTGCGGTTCACCGCTGGCGGGCTGCCAGGCGGGTAAATCTGGCGCAACGGGAAGGCACAGAGGACGATGTTGATGCCAGACGATGGCATCTGAATCGGCGGTAAGCATCCGGCAAAAGTGGTGAACAAAGTGCGGGGTGGCGATCGGCTCTGCGCTGTCGCTCCAGCGCAGAGAATCCCTGTCGGGCCTGTCGGCCCAGACGGAGAACGGCGGCACCAGCAGCACCAGAAGGCTTCCGGCGCGCAGGGTCCCGCTGAGGGCGGCGAAGGCCGAGACGTCAAACCCGTCTCGCGCGTCAAAAACGGCGTGCAGGTATTCACGTCCCAGCAGGCCGCTGATGGCCTTAGAGGGGTTTTCCTCCAGCCACAGCCAGTCTCCTGGTAACGTATCGCGCAGATGGGTCACCTGGCTCAACGTCCACGCTTCATCGCCGCTGAGCACCACCAGCCGGCGGTGCCCGGTACGCTGAAGCTGGTTAACCAGCTGTTCAAACCCCAACATCACATAGCTTTGCCGAAGGTATTACACTGCGACGGGTTGCCGCTGTCGAAGCCACGCTTAAACCAGCTGTAGCGCTGCTCTGAGGTGCCATGGGTAAAGCTGTCCGGCACAACGCGCCCCTGGCTCTGCTGCTGCAAGCGATCGTCACCAATCGCCTGTGCGGCATTCAGGGCCTCTTCCAGATCGCCTGTTTCCAGCACGCCCTGCTGCTGCATGCTATGTCCCCAGACGCCAGCGAAGCAGTCGGCCTGAAGCTCCATGCGTACGGAAAGACGATTCACCTCCGCCTGAGACGCATTCTGCTGCATCTGACGCACTTTAGGCTCAATGCCGAGGAGCTTCTGCACATGGTGGCCGACTTCATGCGCGATCACGTAGCCCTGGGCAAAATCGCCGTCGGCGCCCAGCTTGCTTTTCATGTCGTCATAGAAGGAGAGATCGATATAGACGGTGCTGTCCGCCGGGCAGTAGAACGGCCCCATAACGGACTGCCCGGTGCCACAGCCGGTGCGGGTTGCGCCCCGGTACATCACCAGTTTTGGCGGCTGATAAGTCCGCCCCATTTTCTCGAACTGCTGACCCCAGGTATCTTCGGTCGTCGCGAGAATAACGGAAGTAAATTTCGCCGCTTCATCTTCATTTGGGCTGATGGAGCGCTGAGAATACTGCTGCTGTTGCCCGGTTTCACCGGTCATCAAACCGGTCAGGTCGACACCGTAGTAGCCCGCCACCAGCACGACGACCAGCAGAATAATGCCGCCCTTGCCGCTGGGTAACCGGAAACCTGGCCCGCCCATAGACGGACCACCGCCACCACTGCTGCGTCTGTCTTCTACGTTGTCACTTTCACGACGCCCTTGCCAGCGCATAAACACCTCGAACTATTCCATTTATAATAGCTATGATCGTAGGCGGTTAATGAAAGGATTACCATAGTAAACAAGGATAAGACGCCAAAGGATGCCAACATCCTTTGGCAATTGCGCAGTTTAGTCGAGCTTAACGCCTAAACGGTGAGCAACCGCTTCGTACGCTTCGACCACGCCACCCAGACTCTGGCGGAAACGGTCTTTGTCCATTTTATCCAGCGTCTCTTTGTCCCACAGGCGGCTGCCGTCCGGAGAGAATTCGTCGCCCAGCACCACTTCGCCTTTGTACAGACCGAACTCCAGCTTGAAGTCGACCAGGATCAGGCCCGCGTCATCAAACAGCTTTTTCAGCACGTCGTTGGCTTTGTAGGTCAGTTCCTGCATGCGCGCCAGGTTCTCTTTGCTTACCCAGCCGAAGGTTTCACAGTAGGATTCGTTGACCATCGGGTCATGCATGGCGTCGTTTTTCAGGAACAGATCGAACAGCGGTGGATTCAGTTCGATACCTTCTTCGATGCCCAGACGCTTCACCAGGGAGCCTGCGGCACGGTTACGGATCACGCACTCAACCGGCACCATATCCAGTTTTTTTACCAGACATTCCGTATCGGACAACAACGCTTCCATCTGAGTCGGGATACCGGCTTCGGCCAGTTTGGTCATAATGAAGTGGTTGAACTTGTTGTTCACCATGCCCTTACGATCGAACTGCTCAATGCGTGCGCCGTCTCCTGCTGACGTATCATTGCGGAATTCGAGCACCAACAGATCCGGGTTTTCCGTGCTGTATACGGTTTTCGCTTTGCCACGATACAACTCAGCTTGCTTCTGCATCTTCATTACTCCTGGTGTGATGATTTGTATTCAAAACTGGCCATATTATGCCACGCACACGTTTGCGTAGCACGAAAATAAAAAGGGCTGGAATAACCAGCCCTCACTATTATTTGCTGAATGCGGCCTGGAAGGCAGCGACCAGCGCATCGTTCTGCGCCTGGGTCAGCGTGTGTCCTTTCGGATCGATAAATTGCAGGCTGCTGCGGTTATCGAGGTCGCCGACCTGGATTTTGTAGTCACCGGAAGGCAGCTGTGGATCGCTTGCCCCCAACTCCTGCCAGGCGCTATCAGACAGCGGCTTATAGGTCGCTGTGATACTGCCCGTTGAACGGGTGCTGTCAGTCACCTTCATGCCCACTTTTTCAAGCGTTGCTGGCAGACGCTGCCAGGTCTGGTTAAACGGCGCACGCACCACCAGCATCGGCAGACCGGTATCGTCTGCACCGCTCTGCACGTCAAAGGTTGAGCCGTTACGGTTCTGCGCGGCGTTTGCGGCATCGGTAGCGTTCTTATCCAGACCCGCTGCAATCACGTTCAGCATTTCAGTGCTGTAGCGCTGCATGGCGGACGGATCGGCAACCGGTTTACCTGCCTGCTCAAGATTCAACAGCTTAACGGTAACCGCCTGCTGATAACCCTGCGGCTTAACGGAGACTTGATAACGACCACGGTACTGCTGGTCTTCATCGAGACGGTTCCACTCAATCCAGTCGGTAGTTAAAGCTTGGCTGGCGTCGTCGCGTTTATCAATCGTATAGTTTTTCGACTGAATGACGCTTACAACCTGCGGCCACAGCGTTGTACCGCGTGCGCTTTCCACCAGCAGAGAAGCTGTATCACCGGTGAACTGCGTGCGCGCGCCGCTCACGAGCGCCAGAGGCTGAGCTGGCGGACGAATATCGAGCGCTTTACCCACCAGGCCGCTGCCGTTGGTAACCGGAATATTATAATCACCGTTCTGGATCGGCAGGATCATGCCGGCAGGCGCGTGAAGTTCAGCAAGCGGCGGCGCATCCAGATAGGATTCATCACCGCTCACCTGGCGCTTGTAGCGCGAGTCTGAACTACAGGCAGCGAGGAGCATAACAAGCGAAACACCCGCAACCTTCGCCAGGCGCGACTTCTGTACTGAATAAGCCATCAAATCTCCCTAAACTTTACAGCAAACCGGCATGTTTCAGCGCGCCAGCGACAATTTCACGACCGTGGTCGGTAATCGGTGTCATTGGCAGACGCAGCGTGTCGGTTGCTACAAGCCCCAACTCCTTACATGCCCATTTCACTGGGATCGGATTGGGTTCGACAAATAATTTATTGTGCAACGGCATCAGACGCTGATTAATCACGCGAGCTTCATCAAAGTGACCGGCTGCGGCCAGTTTGCACATGTCAGCCATATCGCGCGCCGCCACGTTCGCCGTCACGGAAATCACGCCGTTACCACCGAGCTGCATAAAGTCCAGCGCGGTCGCATCATCACCGCTCAACAGGATAAAGTCGTCTGAAACCAGCTCTTTGATCTGATGAACGCGGCTTAAGTTCCCTGTCGCCTCTTTAATCCCGATAATATTTTTTACTTTCGAGAGACGGCCAACGGTTTCCGGCAGCATATCGCAACCGGTACGGGACGGAACATTATACAGAATTTGTGGCAAGTCAGTATGTTCAGCGATGGCTTTGAAATGCTGGAACAAACCTTCCTGAGTAGGACGGTTGTAATAAGGGGTCACCGTCAGACAGCCGACAATGCCGCTGTCGTTAAAACGTTGGGTCAGACTGATAGCTTCTGCGGTTGCGTTTGCGCCCGTCCCCGCGATGACCGGAATACGCCCGTCCGCCAGTTCCAGGGTCAGCATCACAACGTCGCCGTGCTCTTCGTGGCTCAGCGTAGCGGATTCACCGGTAGTCCCTACCGAAACGATCGCCGAGGTTCCATTGGCGACATGGTAATCAATGAGCTTCTTCATGCTTGACCGGCAGACATTACCTTTTTCATCCATCGGTGTAACAAGCGCGACAATACTTCCCGTGAACATGAGCCATCCTCTGTGCGAACAAGAGCCTCAATGTTACGTTTGGAACTGTAATAAAAGCAAGCGACCTGAGGCTCTCAGGCGGTTGTATGCATGTTTTTTTTATGCTTTCCTTAGGAAGACTTAACCACGCAAAGGAAGAACAGGTTTGACAACCTCATCACAACATTACCTGGTTATCACTGCGCTGGGTGCTGACAGGCCGGGTATCGTGAATACCATCACTCGCCACGTGAGCAGCTGCGGCTGCAACATCGAAGACAGCCGGCTGGCTATGCTTGGCGAAGAGTTCACGTTCATCATGCTGCTTTCCGGAACATGGAATGCCATTACCCTCATCGAATCTACCCTGCCGCTGAAAGGCGCAGAGCTGGATTTACTGATTGTGATGAAGCGCACCACCGCGCGCCCGCGTCCGGCTCTGCCTGCCACGGTCTGGGTACAGGTTGAAGTGCCTGATTCACCTCATCTGATTGAACGTTTTACGGCGCTGTTTGACAGCCATCAGATGAACATTGCCGAACTGGTTTCCCGCACGCAGCCGGGCGATGAAAACGCAATCCCGACGCTGTTTATTCAAATTACCGCACACAGCCCTGCCTCGCAGGATGCGTCAAATATCGAGCAAGCGTTCAAAGCCCTCTGTACAGAATTACACGCGCAAGGCAGTATAAGCGTCGTCGATTATTCGCAGCACGAACAGGATGGAGTTGAGTAATGAACCCACTGAAAGCCGGTGATATCGCACCGAAATTTAGCTTACCGGATCAAGACGGCGAGCAAGTAAATTTGACCGACTTCCAGGGACAGCGTGTTCTGGTCTATTTCTACCCGAAAGCCATGACCCCGGGCTGTACCGTACAGGCCTGCGGTCTACGCGACAACATGGATGAGTTGAAAAAGGTCGGTGTGGAAGTGCTGGGCATCAGCACCGATAAGCCAGAGAAGCTGTCACGTTTTGCGGAAAAAGAGCTGCTGAACTTCACGCTGCTTTCCGATGAAGACCACCAGGTTTGCGAGCAGTTTGGCGTCTGGGGTGAGAAGTCCTTTATGGGCAAAACGTACGACGGTATTCACCGTATCAGCTTCCTGATTGGCGCTGACGGTAGAGTTGAGCACGTGTTTGATGATTTCAAAACCAGCAACCACCACGACGTGGTGTTGAAGTGGCTGAAAGAAAGTGCCTGAAAGTGAGTGTCGGGTGGCGGCTTCGCCTTACCCGACCTACAAGAATAAGTAGGCCGGGTAAGCGCAGCGCCACCCGGCAAAACTACTTCTCCTCCACCGCCGGCACATCCGGCCACGCGTGGACCACGGCTTTAATCAGCGTCGCCAGCGGAATGGCGAAGAACACGCCCCAGAATCCCCACAGCCCGCCGAAAATCACCACTGACAGGATAATCACCAGCGGATGCAGGTTAACGGCTTCTGAGAACAGCACCGGTACCAGCAGGTTCCCATCCAGTCCCTGAATAATCAGGTATACGGCGAAACAGCTCCAGAACTCCGTACCCAGACCAAACTGGAACAGCGCCACACCGACTACCGGAATGGTCACCACAAACGCGCCGATATACGGGATCAGAACCGAGAATCCGACCAGCACCGCCAGCAGCAGCGAGTAGTTCAGCCCGAAGATCACGAAGCCAATCCAGGTCGCCACGCCCACCACAATCATCTCCAGCACTTTGCCGCGAATGTAGTTGGTGATCTGCTGGTTCATCTCCTGCCAGACCTGACCGGCGAGACCGCGATTGCGCGGCAGCACGCGGCGCACCGCGTTCAGCATCTGCTCTTTATCTTTGACCAGGAAAAACACCATTAGCGGCACGAGAACAAGGTAAACCGCCAGCGTCAGCAACCCCACCAGCGAGGCCAGAGAGTATTTCACCACCGAATCCCCCATGGTCATGATGCGGGCGCGCATGTTTTCGGCCATCGCATCGATAATCCCGGCGTCCATCAGCGCAGGATAGCGGCGCGGCAGCGTGGCGGCAAAATCAGACAGTTTATTCAGCATGCCGGGCATATCACGGATCAGGTAGATCCCCTGTTGCCAGGCGATGGGCATCACCACGAAGGACATCAGCAGCAGAATACCGACAAACAGCACCAGGACAATGCTGGTCGCCCAGCGGCGGGAACAGCCGATATGTTCCAGACGCGCGGTGGGCCACTCCAACAGATACGCCAGTACAATCGCCACCAGTAGCGGTGCCAGCAGGCCACTAAAGAAGAACAGGATACCGAATCCGGCAACCAGAATGACCAGCAAAGCAATGGCTTCCGGGTCGCTAAACCGACGCCGATACCACTGCATTAACATTTCGAGCATACAACCCTTCCCTGAATCGAATGGCGGGAGTGAGACGGTGAATTGTATCTAACTGTCACAAAAAAGACTTTCCTTTTTGTTTCACTGTCAGGTTTCGCAAAACCCTGATGAATGGGATTTTCTTCATCTCTTAACACGGCTACACTCGCAGAGCAGCGGAGATGAACGTTATGCGGGTTCATCGGTCAAATTAGCACATCCAAAATACAGGACAGTGGTTATGTTCAGGCAGTTGAGAAAAACACTGGTTGCGACACTGATTGCCGCCGTGACGGTGGGTCAGGTGTTGCCCGCTTTCGCTGACTCGTCCGATTCATTGCCGGACATGGGCACCACGGCAGGAAGCACGCTCTCCATCGGGCAGGAGATGCAGATGGGTGATTATTACGTACGCCAGCTGCGCGGCAGTGCTCCGCTGATTAACGACCCTTTGCTGGTGCAGTACATCAACGGTCTGGGGATGCGGCTGGTGGCGCACGCCGACTCGGTAAAAACGCCCTTCCATTTCTATTTAATCAATAACGACGAAATCAACGCCTTCGCCTTCTTTGGCGGGAACGTGGTGCTGCATTCGGCGCTGTTCCGTTATTCCGATAACGAAAGCCAGCTGGCGTCCGTCATGGCGCACGAAATTTCGCACGTCACCCAGCGCCATCTGGCGCGTGCGATGGAAGATCAGAAGCGTAACGCCCCCCTGACCTGGGTGGGCGCGCTGGGTTCCATTTTGCTGGCGATGGCCAGCCCGCAGGCCGGGATGGCGGCGCTTACCGGGACGCTGGCGGGGACGCGTCAGGGGATGATCAGCTTTACCCAGCAGAACGAGCAGGAAGCAGACCGCATCGGCATTCAGGTTTTACAGCGTTCCGGCTTTGACCCGCAGGCCATGCCGAGCTTCCTGGAAAAACTGCTCGACCAGGCACGCTACTCGTCGCGCCCGCCTGAAATTCTGTTGACCCACCCGCTGCCGGAAAGCCGACTCTCGGATGCCCGTAACCGTGCCAACCAGATGCGTCCGGTCGTGGTGCAGTCTTCGCAGGATTTCTACATGGCCAAAGTGAGAACGCTTGGCATGTACAACTCCGGACGTAATCAGCTCACCAGCGATCTGCTGGACGCGCTGGCGAAAGGCAACGTGCGCGAGAAAAACGCGGCGCAGTATGGTCAGGCGCTCCAGGCGATGGAGGCCAGCAAGTACGATGAAGCGCGTAAAGCGCTACAGCCGCTGCTGGCGTCGGCGCCTGACAATCCGTGGTATCTTGACCTCGCCACCGATATCGATCTGGGGCAGAAAAAAGCGACCGATGCGATCAATCGTCTGAAAGGGGCGAAAGACATTCGCAACAATCCGGTATTGCAGCTTAACCTGGCGAACGCCTACCTACAGGGCGGCCAGCCCGGCGAGGCGGTGACCATTCTGAACCGCTACACCTTTAACAATAAAGATGACCAGAACGGCTGGGAACTGCTCGCCCAGGCCCAGGGGCAACTGGGTAACCGCGATCAGGAGCTGGCCGCGCGTGCGGAAGGCCTGGCGCTGGCGGGTCGCCTCGATCAGGCCATTTCCCTGTTGAGCAGCGCCAGCTCACAGGTGAAGCTTGGCAGCCTGCAACAGGCCCGCTATGATGCGCGAATCGACCAGCTGCGCGGCCTGCAACAACGCTTTAAGCCGTACGAGAAGATGTAATAAAGGAGAAGTCATGACAGACGCGGTAAAAATTTACCATAACCCTCGCTGCTCCAAGAGCCGCGAGACGCTGAATCTGCTGAAGTCTAACGGCATCGATCCGGAAGTGGTGTTGTATCTGGAGACGCCGCCGGATGCGCAGACGATCCGCCAGCTGCTGAAGATGCTTAACATGGGCAGCGCACGCGACCTGATGCGTCAGAAAGAAGATCTGTATAAGTCGCTTAATCTGAACGATACCAGTCTCACTGAAGATCGGCTGATTCAGGCGATGGTCGACAATCCTAAGCTGATTGAGCGCCCGATTGTCGTGGCGAACGGCAAGGCGCGTATCGGCCGTCCACCGGAAGACGTGCTCGGGATCGTCTAATCGTTACGCCGCAGCGCTTCCAGAAACGCCTGCGGCGTACGCCCTCCCAGCTTTTTCTGCGCTTTTCCCCGGTTGTAAAACTTACACAGTTGGATCAACAGCGCTCCCGCCGGTTCACTGTTCACCCGTGGAATGATCTCACGTAACGGCACGGTGACCTGAAGGGCGAGATAATACTGTGAATGCACTTTTACGGTGACGTTATGCTCCGGCAAGTTCACTGCCAGCCCAAAAGTCTCAACAGATTGAATATCAGCCGGACAGGCAGCCAGCACCTCGTTCGTCCAGCGGGTCAGCAACTGCGGCGAGACACCGGCATAAAGCCGGGCGTAGCACCAGCCGCTAACGGGTTCACGCGCCCAGAGCAGGTGTTGCTCCCCACCGTCGTCCATATGCAGCGATAGCGGCTGATGATGCAGAAGTAGCTTCTGCGGCATGATACCGGCCTTCAGCGCCTTTTTGCCCTGCAACGACGCCCCCTTTTGTCTTACCGAAGCCGGTTTGAGGTAGCGGTTCAGGGTCGCGCGGGAAACGGCGATCCCGAGTCCGTCATTCACCAGCAGCAGCAGTTCATCCAGCGGTGCACCGGTGATATCACGCAGAGCATTTATCAGTGCTGCCTGCTCTTGTCTCAACGCTTTATGTATCACTTTTGGCGTGGTGTGGTTATCCGAAACCTGGTCGCGGTTGCGCCAGCGCCTGACGGTGGTGACCGAGATACCCAACTCAACGGCAAGCTCTCTGTCGCTTTTATCTGACTGCTGAAGATAACGACGGATACGCGGTGTGGTGGTGGCGTTGGCATGCAGTTTGATTTCCATCGCGTCTCTCTCCGCAACTAATCTTATGAGATTTATATCAGAGCAGCGAATGCTTTGTGACCGATTTCACCTTTCGCTCGCCGCGCTTCACTGATAATCCACAGACATAACATAAACAACACCTCTCAATTTTGTACGGAGTTCACAATGAACAATGTTCTGGGATTTCTTGAAGCAAAACTGATGCCGCTGGCGGCGAAAACGGCCCAGCAGCGTCATCTTGGGGCCATTCGTGGGGCCTACGTTTCATTCATGCCGTTTATCATCGTCGGCTCCATCCTGCTGGTGATCTCCTCCTTCCCGAATCAGGCCTATCAGCAGTTTATGTCTCAGGCCTTTGGTGAGAGCTGGAGTGCGATTATAGAGATCCCGTTTAACGCGGTGTTCTCAACCATGTCGCTGTTTATCAGCTTCCTGGTGGCCTACCGCCTGGCTGAGCATTATGGCGAGGACCGCATCTCCTGCGGCATCCTGGCGCTGGTCGCGTTTCTGATCCTGACGCCCTTTATCAAAGTGGCGGAAAACGGCGGCATTACCGTGATGCCGGTGGAGTGGATTGGCAGCAAAGGGCTGTTCGTGGCGATGATCGGTTCCCTGCTGTGGACGGAACTGTTCTGCTGGCTGAAGCGCAAAAAGCTGGTCATCAAAATGCCGGACGGCGTGCCTCCTGCGGTGCAGGAGTCGTTCGCGGCCCTGATCCCGGCCCTGCTGGTGATGATTCTGGTGCTGCTTATCCGCATCATCTTTGAAAACACCCACTACCACACCATCCACCAGTTTATTTATGAAGTGGTTGCCACCCCGGTGCGCCACTACGGCACCTCTTATTTCGGGGCGCTGATGACCGTATTCAGCATCACCATTCTGTGGTCAGTGGGCATTAACTCAGGTTCGATGATCAACGGGATTATTCGTCCGCTGTGGATGGAGAACCAGACCGACAACATCGCCGCGATTCAGGCGGGAACGACGCCGCCGCACATCATCACCGAACAGTTTTTTGACATGATCTGGATGGGCGGCGCGGGCGCCACGCTGTCGCTGGTGATTGCGATGCTGATTTTCGCCCGCAGCAAAAACATGCGCGAAGTGGCGCGCCTCGGTGCGGGTGCCTCGGTGTTTAACATCAACGAACCGATTCTCTTTGGCCTGCCGGTGATCATGAACCCAATCATGCTCATCCCGTTCAATCTGGTGCCGCTGGTGCTGGTCACCGTGCAGTATGCGGCGATGAAAATTGGTGCGGTCGCCGTCACCACCGGGGTGTTTATCCCCTGGACGCTGCCGCCGGTTATTAGCGGCTTTATCGTCACCGGGCACCTGAGCGGCAGCGTGATGCAGCTGATCAACCTGCTGATTGGCGCCATGCTGTACCTGCCTTTCATGCGTATCCTGGATAAACAGTACCGCGCGGCGGAAATAGCCAGCGTTACGCAAACCGACACCACCCTTGCAAAACAGGAGTAAAGCATGTGGGGAATTATCGCAACCTGGCGAATGGCGCTTGAAGGCGTCACGGAATCTGCGTCTGCGCTGGCTGCGGGCAAACCGGTCGCTGCGGCGGTAGTGGATGCCGTCGCCGCCGTCGAGGACTTTCCGTTTTATAAATCCGTCGGCTACGGCGGGCTGCCCACCGAAAACGGCGAGGTAGAGCTGGACGCGGCCTATATGGACGGCGACACGCTGGCGTTCGGCGCCGTGGGGAATCTGGTGGATATCGCCAACCCAGTGCGCGTGGCGCACGCGCTCAGCCGCCAGCGCTATAACAGCCTGCTGGTCGGCCAGGGCGCGCGCGAATGGGCGCTGAGTCAGGGCTTTGCCGATAAAACCATGCTCACGGATCGCGCCATGCAACACTACCGTAAGCGCTGCCGCGAAACGCTGGATAAGGGGTTAAGCCCCTACGACGGACATGACACCGTCGGCATCATCGGCCTCGATAAACAGGGCTCGATGAGCGTCGCCACTTCCACCAGCGGCCTGTTTATGAAAAAACGCGGTCGCCTCGGTGACTCACCCATCATCGGCTCCGGCTTTTACTGCGACAGCGAAACCGGCGCGGCCACCGCCACGGGCGTCGGTGAAGATCTGATGAAGGGCTGTACCAGCTACGAAATCGTTCGCCGGATGGCGCAAGGCATGACGCCGCAGCAGGCGGCGGATTCGGTCGTGTTCGAACTGGAAGACAAACTGATGTCGCGCTTCGGTCGCGCGGGCGATCTCTCCGTGGTGTGCATGAACAGCAAAGGAGAATTTGGCGCCGCGACCAACATCAAAACCTTCTCGTTCGTGGTGGCGACGGCTCGCCAGCCCCTCACCGTTTTCCGTACTGAACGCCTGCGGGAGAAAACGCACTATCACGCGGTAGATGAGGAGTGGATGCAGGCCTATGCCGCGCGGATCCGCGCACCGATTGAGGAGTTATGATGATCACGTACCAGTTTATCAACGCACTTTCAGACGCGAAGCCGCAGAGCCATTTGATTGCGCGCGCTGACAGTTCCCTGTTACCGGATAGCGCTCTTATCGCTGAAATGCGCCAGCAGAGCACCGTCGCGGACGCGCGCTTTGGCTGCGCGCCGTTTGCCCGCATCACTCTGTTGCCGGATGCGCTCTGGCATGACGCCCTGACCGAAGGGTTGATCACGGCCCTGCGACCGCTGCTTACCGCCCCCGCCAGCGCCGAACTCGTGCTGGACGTGACGGATATCGACGATGTGGTGCTGGCGCAGGTACTGCGTTTTCTCTTTAATCAGGCGCACATGCTCAGTGACCTGAAGCTGAAGAAGACGGACGAAGCGCTGCGCCTTACCTGCATCACTGCCCTCTGCCTGCCGGAACAGCAGGCGAAGCTGGAGACGACCTTCCGCCAGCAGCAGGCCATTGCGCTCGGCATGGTTGCGGCACGACGTCTGGCGGATATGCCATCCGACCGCTGTACGCCGCAGTTTGTGGTGGAAGAGGCGCAAAAACTGTGTGCCGCCAGCCCTGCTCTGCGCTGCGAGGTGTTGGATGAAAAGCAAATTGTTGAGCAGGGGCTGGGGCTACTGCACGCCGTTGGCAAAGGGGCGACCTGCCCGCCTCGCCTGCTGGCTATTCACTATAACGGCGTGTCTGATGGCCCGGTGCGCTGCTACGTGGGAAAAGGCATTACCTTTGACACCGGCGGCCTGTGGCTGAAGGAAGGCGCGGGCATGTACACCATGAAATATGACATGTGCGGCGCGGCTAACGTGCTCGGGCTGATGCTGACCGTTGCGGAGCTGAAATTACCCGTGCGCATCATGGGCGTGCTGGCGCTGGCGGAAAACGCCATCGGCCCCGACGCCATGCAGCCCGGCACGGTGGCAACAGCCTGCAACGGCATTACGGTGGAAATCAACAACACCGATGCCGAGGGCCGGCTGGTGCTGGCAGACGCTATCGCCTGGGCGAGTCAGCGCCATCCGCAGGCGCATTATATTATTGATATGGCGACCTTAACCGGAGCGGTGGTGAAAGCGCTGGGGTATGAGCTGAGCGGGCTGATGACCCAGGATGAGCCGTTGCGTCAGGCACTGACGCTCGCGGGCAAACGGAGCGGCGACGAGGTGTGGTCCCTGCCGCTGGATGCGAGGCTGAGAAAGCAAACCGACAGCGCGATTGCCGATCTGTGCAACACGCCGACCAACAATGCGGCGATCAGCGCCTCGGCGGCGTGGCTGCTGCACCACTTCTGCCCCCCGACCATTCCGTGGGCGCATCTGGATATCAGCGGGACGGCGCTGTGGCGTGAGAACGGCAGAAGCGTGGCATCGGGAAGGCCGATTCCTCTTTTGGTTGAGCATCTGATGGAAGATTGTTAAGCCCGGTGGCGCTGCGCTTACCGGGCCTACAAAGCGTGACGGGTTTTCGTAGGCCGGGTAAGGCGCAGCCGCCACCCGGCAAAACTAGAGCTTGAGAATATCTTTCACAAACGGAATGGTTAGCTTGCGCTGGGCGGTAATAGACGCGCGATCGAGCTGATCGAGCGTGTCAAACAGCGTGCGCATTTCCCTGTCCAGGCGTTTAAGCAGGAACCGACCCACGTCCTCCGGCAGCTCAAACCCACGCTGCTTAGCGCGCAACTGAAGTGCCTGGAGTTTGTCTTCATCCGACAGCGGTTGCAGCTTGTAGATTTGCCCCCAGTCCAGACGAGAGGCCAGATCCGGCAGCCCCAGATTGAGCTGGCGCGGCGGACGATCGCCGGTGATCAGCAGCCGGGTTTTGCCCGACTCCAGAATGCGGTTGTAGAGGTTAAAGATCGCCATTTCCCACGGTTCGTCCCCCGCCACGCATTCGATATTATCGATGCAGACCAGGGAGAGATGTTCCATGCCCTCCAGCACCTCAGGCACAAACCAGGTGCGTTTATCCAGCGGCACATAGCCTACCGCGTCACCGCGCGCCGAAAGCTCCGCACAGGCGGCATGCAGCAGGTGGCTGCGTCCCGCGCCTTCGCGTGACCAGATATAGATGTATCCGCTGTGTTCCTGGCGCAGCACGTTTTGCAGGGCAGCCAGTAAAGAGGGGTTATCACCCGGCCAGAAACTCGCGAAAGTTTCGTCGTCAGGGAGATAAAGTGGCAGAGAGAGCTGTGCCGGTCCGTTCAGAAATACCTCAACCAGAGATCTTACATAAAATCGGAATGGAGTTTAACACGGAACCTGCAAGGAGAGAACCGGGCGATCCTTCGCCCGGCATGACGATCAATGTGGCGCTTTTTCGCTGTCGTCCGCGTCCAGCACCACCTCTTCCGGGCGGATCACCGAGATCAGCTTGAAAATCAGGCTCAGGCCGACGCCGACGATGGTCGCCAGCGCCATCCCCTTCAGCTCTGCCGCGCCGATGTGCACCTTCGCGCCGCTCACGCCGATAATCAGGATAACGGAGGTCAGGATCAGGTTCTGCGCCTTGCTGTAATCCACTTTGGATTCAATCAGCACGCGAATACCGGAGGCACCGATCACCCCGTACAGCAGCAGAGAAACGCCACCCATCACCGGCACCGGGATAATCTGGATCGCTGCCGCCAGTTTACCAACGCAGGAGAGCAGAATGGCGATGATCGCCGCGCCGCCGATAACCCAGGTGCTGTAGACGCGGGTGATCGCCATTACGCCGATATTCTCACCGTAAGTCGTGTTTGGCGTGGAGCCGAAGAAACCAGAGATGATGGTGGAGAAACCGTTGGCAAACATGGAGCGATGCAGGCCCGGGTCGCGGATCAGGTCGCGCTTCACGATGTTCGCCGTCACCACCAGGTGGCCGACGTGCTCAGCAATCACCACCAGCGCAGCAGGAAGAATGGTGAAAATGGCGAACCATTCAAAGCGCGGGGTGTAGAAGGTTGGCAGCGCGAACCAGTGCGCCTCGGCAATCGGGGTGGTATCCACAACGCCCATCACGAAGGAGAGCGCGTAACCCGCCAGCACGCCGATCAGGATCGGGATAATCGCCATAAAGCCGCGGAAGAGGACGGAACCGAATACCGTCACGCCCAGCGTCACCAGCGAAATAATAATGGTTTTAGAATCCGGTGACTGACCGTCCGCAGGCAGCAGCCCAGCCATGTTCGCCGCGACACCCGCCAGCTCCAGGCCGATGACGGCAACGATGGCCCCCATTGCCGCAGGCGGGAACATCACGTCCAGCCAGCCGGTACCGGCTTTCTTCACGATGAAGGAGACCAGGCAGAACAGCACGCCGCACATGATGAAGCCGCCCAGCGCGACCTCATAACCCAGCGGCAGCAACAGCAGTACCGGGGAGATAAACGCGAAGCTCGACCCGAGATAGGCCGGGATTTTGCCTTTACAGATGAAGAGGTAAAGCAGCGTACCGATGCCGTTAAACAGCAGCACGGTAGCCGGGTTAATGTGAAACAGGATTGGCACCAGCACGGTTGCGCCAAACATGGCGAACAGGTGCTGCAAACTAAGCGGGATTGTCTGTAAAAGCGGCGGTCTTTCACTCACCCCGATAGCACGGCGCGTCATAGTGTTTTCCTCTGAGTGTCATTGTTGGTTTTTATTCAAAAAAAAGCCGACTATCAAAGTCGGCTTCTTTATCGTTATTCGATTATTTAGTACCAAAAATCTTATCGCCGGCATCGCCGAGCCCCGGGATGATGTACCCGTGCTCGTTCAGTCCCTGGTCGACAGACGCGGTATAGAGTTCAACGTCCGGGTGCGCTTTTTCCAGCGCCGCGATACCTTCCGGCGCCGCAACCAGCACCAGCACTTTGATGCTGCTGCATCCCGCTTTTTTCAGCAGGTCGATGGTGGCGATCATCGAACCGCCGGTCGCCAGCATCGGGTCAACCACCAGCGCCATACGCTCGTCGATGTTAGAGACCAGCTTCTGGAAGTACGGGACCGGCTCAAGCGTCTCTTCGTTACGGTAGATACCCACCACGCTGATACGCGCGCTTGGGACGTGCTCCAGCACGCCTTCCATCATGCCCAGACCCGCACGCAGGATTGGCACCACGGTAATTTTTTTACCTTTGATCTGCTCAACCTGTACCGGACCGTTCCAGCCTTCGATGGTCACTTTTTCCGTTTCCAGATCAGAGGTCGCTTCGTAGGTCAGCAGGCTACCCACTTCAGAAGCCAGTTCGCGAAAACGCTTCGTGCTGATGTCATGCTCACGCATCAGGCCCAACTTGTGTTTAACGAGTGGGTGTTTCACTTCCACAATCTTCATTCTCTTTCTCCTCTGAGGTGGCATCCGCAAAAAAAATCGCGGGATTATACCGCTTTTTTCGGATTGCGCCATACCCATCTTGCTTGACATACATCAATCAAAAACAAAAAAGCCGGAGGCGAGGCTCCGGCTTGGGGGCGGGATTCTGCCGGGTGGCGCTAACGCTTACCCGGCCTGGACATCCCGTAGGCCCGGTAAGCGCAGCGCCACCGGGCAATTATAGCTGCTCTCCGTTGCTGGCAATCACCTGCTTATACCAGTCGAACGATTTCTTCTTGCTGCGGTTCAGCGTACCGTTACCTTCGTTATCTTTATCGACAAAGATAAAGCCGTAGCGTTTCTTCATCTCGCCGGTGCCGGCAGAGACCAGGTCGATACAGCCCCACGGCGTGTAGCCCATCAGATCCACGCCGTCTTCCACCACCGCTTTTTTCATCTCGCGGATGTGGGCGGAAAGGTAGTCGATGCGGTACTGGTCCTTCACCGTGCCGTCGCTCTCCTGCACGTCGATCGCGCCAAAACCGTTTTCCACAATAAACAGCGGCAGCTGATAGTGATCCCAGAACCAGTTCAGGGAGTAGCGCAGCCCGACAGGATCGATCTGCCAGCCCCAGTCCGATTTCTGCACGTACGGGTTAGAAACCAGGCTCTTGCTCTCGTCGTAATCCAGCGTCGGATTATCCGCCGTCGCTTTGGTAGCGAAAGACATGTAGTAGCTGAACCCGATGTAATCCACGCAGCCCTGCGTCAGCGCCACTTTATCTTCTTCGGTAATATCCAGCGCGAAGCCGCGACGTTCAAAGTAGTTGAGCAGATGCTGCGGATACTTGCCGCGCACGTGAACGTCGGTGAACCAGTAGCGGCGATGCATGGCGTTCATCGCCATCATCATGTCGTCCGGGGCACAGGTCAGCGGATAGATGGGGCACATGGCAATCATGCAGCCGATTTGCAGTGACGGGTTGATCTCGCGCCCCGCCTTCACCGCCAGAGCACTGGCCACCAGCTCATAGTGCGCCGCCTGGAACATCACCGGCTCGCGATCTTCTCCCGGCGCATATTTCAGCCCGGAGTTGGTAAACGGCGCAAAGTCTTCGTGGAAGTTGGCCTGGTTGTTGATCTCGTTAAAGGTCATCCAGTACTTCACTTTATGCTGGTAGCGCTCAAAAACGACCTTCGCGAAGCGGACAAAGAAGTCGATCAGCTTACGGTTGCGCCAGCCGCCGTATTCCGTCACCAGGTGGAAAGGCATCTCGAAGTGGGAAAGCGTGATCACCGGCTCGATGCCGTGCTTCAGGCACTCGTCGAACAGATCGTCATAGAATTGGAGTCCCGCTTCGTTCGGCTCCAGCTCGTCGCCTTTCGGGAAGATACGCGTCCAGGCGATGGAGGTGCGAAAGCATTTGAACCCCATTTCGGCAAAGAGTTTGATGTCTTCTTTATAGCGGTGATAGAAGTCGATGGCTTCGTGGTTTGGGTAATTTTTCCCCTCCATCACGCCGTTGGTGATTTCACGCGGTACCCCATGGGCACCTGCCGTCATGACATCGGCAACGCTCACGCCCTTGCCGCCCTCTTTCCAGCCGCCTTCAAGCTGGTGCGCCGCAACGGCCCCACCCCACAGAAAACCTGCTTTAAATCCTGACATTCGCTATCCCTCATTCTGCGTTATTTTCTGCAAAAACAGTTACAGAAACCGGTTTCAGTTTGATGATGTGCAAAGGGGATTGCCGTTGCAAGCAGATCGCCGAAACCGGTTTCATTTTCGTGAACAGAGTCAAGTTTGTTGCCCTGTACAGGCCGCACAGAAAAAAAGAGCCCCACGCCGAGAATAGGCTCGCAAACGTTTGCCTGGACTGTTAGAATTGCGCCGATTTTTCTTACTAGCTATGCAATCGCGTGGGGATTTAAGCCGTGACCAACAAAACTTCTCTCAGCTACAAAGATGCCGGTGTTGATATTGACGCAGGTAATGCGCTGGTTGACCGAATCAAAGGTGTGGTGAAAAAAACCCGCCGCCCGGAAGTGATGGGTGGCCTGGGTGGATTCGGCGCACTGTGCGCGCTGCCGCAAAAATATCGTGAACCTGTGCTGGTCTCGGGTACGGATGGTGTCGGTACAAAACTGCGCCTGGCGATGGATCTTAAGCGTCACGATACGATTGGTATCGATCTGGTGGCGATGTGCGTCAACGACCTGGTGGTACAGGGCGCTGAGCCGCTGTTCTTCCTGGATTACTACGCGACCGGCAAGCTGGACGTGGATACCGCAGCCAGCGTCATTAACGGTATCGCCGAAGGCTGCCTGCAATCCGGCTGTGCGCTGGTCGGCGGTGAAACCGCAGAAATGCCTGGCATGTATCACGGTGAAGATTATGACGTCGCAGGCTTCTGCGTCGGCGTGGTAGAAAAATCAGAAATTATCGACGGCAGCAAAGTGGCTGACGGCGATGTGCTGGTTGCGCTGGCCTCCAGCGGTCCGCACTCCAACGGCTACTCTCTGGTGCGTAAGATCCTCGAAGTGAGCGGTTGCGACCCGCTGACCACCGAGCTGGACGGCAAACCGCTGGCCGATCACCTGCTGGCCCCGACCCGCATCTACGTGAAAAACGTGCTGGAGCTGATTGAGAACGTTGACGTGCACGCCATCGCTCACCTTACCGGCGGCGGCTTCTGGGAAAACATTCCGCGCGTGCTGCCGGATAATACCCAGGCGGTGATCGACGCCTCCTCATGGCAGTGGCCGTCCGTCTTCAACTGGCTGCAAACCGCAGGCAACGTGAGCGAGCATGAAATGTACCGCACCTTTAACTGCGGCGTGGGCATGGTTATCGCCCTGCCCGCCAGCGAAGCGGATAAAGCGATTAAGCTGCTGACAGAAAAAGGTGAAAACGCGTGGAAAATCGGTACGATTAAAGCTTCCGATTCCGAACAGCGTGTGGTCATTGAATGAAAAACATCGTGGTGCTCATTTCCGGCAACGGAAGCAATTTGCAGGCAATCATAGACGCCTGCAAACAGAAGAAAATCAATGGCACCATTCGGGCAGTATTCAGCAACAAGGCCGATGCATTCGGCCTTGAGCGCGCGCGGGAAGCGAACATTCCTGCGCACGCGCTGGAAGCCAGCCAGTTCGCCGGGCGTGAAGCCTTTGACCGTGAGCTGGTGCAGGAGATTGACGCCTACGCGCCTGACGTGGTGGTGCTGGCAGGCTACATGCGCATCCTGAGCCCGGCTTTTGTTGCACACTACGCCGGACGACTGCTCAATATCCACCCTTCCCTGCTACCAAAATACCCCGGTCTGCACACCCATCGTCAGGTGCTGGAGAACGGCGATGAGGAGCATGGTACCTCCGTGCATTTCGTTACCGACGAGCTGGACGGCGGTCCGGTCATTTTGCAGGCAAAAGTACCGGTCTTTGACGGTGACAACGAAGACGACGTGACCGAACGTGTACAGGCTCAGGAACACGCCATTTATCCGCTGGTGGTAAGCTGGTTTGTTGACGGCCGTCTTGAGATGCGCGACGGCGCAGCCTGGCTGGACGGAGTGAAGTTGCCCCCGCAGGGTTATGCTGCCGAAGAGTAGTCTGTTTGAATTGCCCGGCGGCGCTTCGCTTGCACGGGCCTACGGTCCCGTAGGTCGTGGTAAGCGCAGCGCCACCCGACATCCCCTCCCCCAACCCTCTAAATTCCCCAATAAAAAAATAACTGTCATACTTTTCTGGCACTGTTGGACATATCGTGGAAATGCTCGCCATAATAAGGACGAGACGGATTTACCACGTCCTGTGATTGAACTGGAGTGTGAGCTGTAATGGGTCAGGAAAAGTTATACATCGAGAAAGAGCTAAGCTGGTTAGCATTCAACGAACGTGTACTTCAGGAAGCGGCCGATAAAACCAACCCGCTGATTGAACGTATGCGTTTTTTAGGCATCTATTCCAACAATCTGGATGAGTTCTACAAGGTTCGCTTCGCCGAACTGAAACGCCGAATCATCATCAGCGAAGAACAGGGCTTAAACTCCCACTCGCGACATCTGCTTGGAAAAATCCAGTCTCGCGTCATGAAAGCCGATCAGGAATTTGATGGCCTCTATAACGAGCTGCTGCTGGAAATGGCACGCAACCAAATCTTCCTGATCAACGAACGCCAGCTCTCCGCGAATCAGCAAAACTGGCTGCGCCACTATTTTAAACATTATCTGCGCCAGCATATCACCCCGATTCTGATCAACCGTGAAACCGATCTGGTGCAGTTCCTGAAAGATGACTACACCTATCTGGCGGTAGAAATCATTCGTGGTGAGACCATTAACTACGCGCTGCTGGAAATACCGTCTGATAAAGTCCCACGCTTTGTAAACCTGCCGCCGGAAACCCCGCGCCGACGTAAACCGATGATCCTGCTGGATAACATCCTGCGCTACTGCCTGGACGATATCTTCAAAGGCTTCTTCGATTACGACGCGCTCAACGCCTACTCTATGAAGATGACCCGTGACGCCGAGTACGATCTGGTGCATGAGATGGAAGCCAGCCTGATGGAGCTGATGTCTTCCAGCCTCAAGCAGCGCCTGACGGCGGAGCCGGTGCGGTTTGTCTATCAGCGTGATATGCCGGACGCAATGGTGGAGATGCTGCGCGATAAGCTGACCATCTCCCGCTACGACTCCATTATTCCCGGCGGGCGTTACCACAACTTTAAAGATTTCATTGGCTTCCCGAACGTCGGCAAAGCCAATCTGGTGAACAAACCGCTGCCGCGCCTGCGCCATATCTGGTTCGATAAGTTCCGCAACGGGTTCGACGCCATCCGCGAACGGGATGTACTGCTCTACTATCCGTATCATACCTTTGAGCACGTGCTGGAATTGCTGCGTCAGGCCTCATTCGATCCGAACGTGCTGGCGATTAAAATCAATATTTATCGCGTGGCGAAAGATTCCCGCATCATCGATGCGATGATCCACGCGGCGCACAACGGCAAGAAAGTGACCGTGGTAGTTGAGCTCCAGGCTCGCTTCGACGAAGAGGCCAACATCCACTGGGCGCGCCGACTGACGGAAGCGGGCGTGCACGTCATCTTCTCCGCGCCGGGGCTGAAAATTCACGCCAAGCTGTTCCTGATCTCCCGTAAAGAGGGTGACGACGTGGTGCGCTACGCCCATATCGGTACCGGGAACTTTAACGAGAAAACCGCGAGAATCTACACCGACTATTCGCTGCTGACTGCCGATGCCCGCATCACCAACGAAGTGCGTCGGGTGTTCAACTTCATTGAGAACCCGTACCGCCCGGTGAGCTTCGATTATCTGCTGGTGTCACCGCAGAACTCACGGCGCCTGCTGTACGATATGATCGACAAAGAGATTGCCAATGCGCAGAACGGCTTGTCGTCCGGCATCACGCTGAAGCTTAACAATCTGGTGGACAAAGGGCTGGTGGACCGCCTGTACGCGGCCTCCAGCTCTGGCGTTCCGGTAAATCTGCTCATTCGCGGCATGTGCTCGCTCATTCCGGAACTGGAAGGCATTAGCGATAACATCCGCGTGATCAGCATTGTGGATCGCTATCTTGAACACGATCGCGTCTATATTTTCGATAACGCCGGTGATAAGCGCGTATACCTCTCGTCCGCCGACTGGATGACGCGTAACATTGATTACCGTATTGAAGTGGCGGCACCGCTGCTGGATCCTCGCCTGAAGCAGCGTATCCTGGACATTATCGAGATCCTGTTCAGCGATACGGTGAAAGCACGTTATATCGACAAAGAACTCAGTAATCGCTATGTACCGCGCGGCAATCGCCGTAAAGTGCGCTCGCAGCTGGCGATTTACGATTACATTAAATCACTTGAGCAACCCGATTAACCTATGCCAATAAACGATAATACCCCACGCCCGCAGGAGTTCGCTGCGGTCGATCTTGGCTCAAACAGTTTCCATATGGTCATCGCCCGCGAGGTGGATGGCGCGATGCAGATCATCGGTCGTCTGAAGCAGCGTGTGCATCTGGCCGATGGTCTCGACGCACGTAACATGCTGAGCGAAGAGGCTATGGAGCGCGGGCTGAACTGCCTGTCGCTGTTCGCAGAACGTCTGCAAGGCTTTTCACCGTCCAGCGTCTGCATCGTTGGAACGCATACGCTACGCCAGGCGCTGAACGCGCCGGAATTTCTTAAGCGCGCGGAAAAGGTTATCCCCTACCCGATTGAGATCATCTCCGGTAACGAAGAAGCGCGCCTGATTTTTATGGGCGTGGAGCATACGCAGCCGGAAAAAGGCCGCAAGCTGGTGATTGATATCGGCGGTGGCTCCACGGAACTGGTGATTGGCGAAGACTTCGAGCCGCGTCTGGTGGAAAGCCGCCGTATGGGCTGCGTCAGCTTCGCGCAGATGTATTTCCCGGGCGGCGTCATCACCCGCGAAAACTTCCAGCGCGCGCGCATGGCCGCCGTACAAAAACTGGAAAATCTGGCCTGGCAATACCGTATTCAGGGCTGGAACGTGGCGCTGGGCGCATCAGGGTCGATTAAAGCGGCCCATGAAGTGCTGCTGGCGATGGGTGAAAAAGACGGGTTTATTACGCCTAAGCGCCTGGTGAAACTCACCGAAGAGGTGCTTAAGCATAAGAGCTTCGACGCCCTGAGTTTGCCGGGTCTGTCCGACGAACGTAAAGCCGTGTTCGTACCGGGGCTGGCGATCCTCTGCGGCGTGTTTGACGCGCTGGCGATCAAAGAGCTGCGTCTCTCTGACGGCGCCCTGCGTGAAGGCGTGCTGTATGAGATGGAAGGACGTTTCCGTCATCAGGATATTCGCAGCCGTACCGCTCAGAGCCTGGCCAACCAGTACAACATCGACCGTGAACAGGCGAAGCGCGTTCTCGAAACCACGGTGCAGATGTACGAGCAGTGGGAGGAGCAAAATCCTAAGCTGGCGCATCCGCAGCTGGCCGCACTGTTAAAATGGGCCGCCATGCTGCACGAGGTGGGGCTGAACATTAACCACAGCGGAATGCATCGCCATTCAGCCTATATTCTGCAAAACAGCGATCTGCCTGGCTTCAACCAGGAGCAGCAAACCATGATGGCGACGCTGGTCCGCTATCACCGCAAAGCCATCAAGCTCGACGATCTGCCGCGCTTTACGTTGTTTAAGAAAAAGCAGTTCCTGCCGCTCATTCAGCTGTTGCGCCTGGGCGTATTGCTCAATAATCAGCGACAGGCGACCACCACGCCGCCGACGCTGAAGCTAAAAACGGATGACTATCACTGGACGCTGAGCTTCCCGCACGACTGGTTCAGCCAGAACGCGCTGGTACTGCTGGATCTGGAAAAAGAGCAGCAGTACTGGGAAGCGGTCACCGGCTGGCTGCTGAAGATTGAAGAAGAGAGTTCTGAGGCGGCAGCGTAACGGCTCAGGCGCTCTCCTGAGAAGGCTGCGTGTCGAGCAACGTATCAAGCTCAGCCGGCAACCCAATCAAATAACCCTGCACATAATCGATACCTAGCGCGTGCACCGCGCTACGTATCTCTTCTGTTTCCACATATTCCGCCACCACCAGCATTTTCTTCATCCGGGCCAGATGGCAAATAGAAGCCACAATCTGGTAATCCAGGCTGTTGCTGACAATATTGCGAATAAAACCGCCGTCGATTTTGAGGATGTCGGCGTCCACGCTTTTTAACCGCGCATAGCTGGCGTAGCCGGTGCCAAAATCATCAATGGCGATCCGGATGCCCATTTTTTGTAATTTCCTGAGGGTAGACGCCGCCAGATCCGCATGACCAAAGGCGCTGCTTTCGGTCACTTCAAAGATCAACTGCCATGCTTCAACGGCGTATTTAGCTAACAGGCGGCTCACTTCAAGCGGGAACTGCGCCCGGTAGACGGTAGAAGGTGCGAGGTTGATCGCAAAGCGCTGGCCCGGCAACCGCTGGCGGTGCTGTGCCAGGAAACTCAACGTACGCTCCAGTACCCATAAATCGACACGCGACGATAAACCAAATTCCTGTGCTATGGGCAGGAACTGTTCGGGAAAGATCAGCGCCCCATTATCATCACGCATTCGCAGCAGCACCTCGTGATAACAATCGCCGCGCAGCCCGCGAACGGGTTGAACCAGCAGGGTAAAAGCGTCCTGCTCCAGCGCGGCCTGTAAACGGCTCATCATCGCGACCTTATCTTTCAGGCTACGCTGCAAGTGAACAGCCCCGCGCTGCTGAAGATTTTCCGGGTGGTTGGTAGAAAGGGAGAGATCGGCCACGATGCCCAGCTCCCCCAGCACCAGATAGAGGTGATTGACGGGTGAGCGCACATAGCAATAGCTTATGCCGACCTGAGGCTGTACCGGCATACCATCCCAGACAAAAACGAACTGCTTGATATGCTCGTCCAGCGTCTCAATGCGCTGTTGATGCGACTCCGCATCCAGACGCACCGCCATGTCATACCCGGTGAGGTGATAGACTCGCTCATTGGGCTGAAGAGTGCCGTTTATCCATTGCGCCAGCTGCTGTTTATACTGGATCCGCAGCATCACGCCGTAATTGCGTCCCAGTACCTCCAGCTCGGGCACGCGCAGTAAACAGAGCGCTGACCACGGATGACTGGCCAGCTCGCGCGACAGCGCCCGCAGGTTGGGCATATGCACCACCGGATCGAGAAAAGCCTGACTGCGGGAGCGAATATTGATGGCGCGCTGGCGTGTCGCCAGCATCGACATGTACGTCACAACGAAGGAAAAGACCAGATAGCTGGATGAGGTGATCGCCAGCTGAATGCCATACCCCTCTTGTACCGGAATGTAGTGATAAAAAAAGTGAATCGACACCAGCAGGACCGGCGTCCAGATGAGTGACATCAGCTTGTAGCCAAAGCGCATCGCCCCCCAGAGCATC
Source organism: Enterobacter cloacae complex sp. IR5450 (assembly GCF_049238665.1). NCBI lineage: Bacteria > Pseudomonadati > Pseudomonadota > Gammaproteobacteria > Enterobacterales > Enterobacteriaceae > Enterobacter > Enterobacter cloacae complex sp. IR5450. The sequence continues at coordinate 88,238 of NZ_JBMKIC010000005.1, read as the reverse complement.
ACGGGCATCAGCAGGGACAAGGTGTAGTTGGTACTGAAAATGGAACTGTTTGCATTCATGGGCAGCAGCAGCATGACCAGCAACCCGCCCAGGGCTAAAAACCACACCACAAACTCAACGGCCGTCACCTTTTTGTCTATTTGCGCGCGGAGCTGGGACATCAGTCCCTTGATATAGCGCGGATGCCGTATCAGGCGGATCAGCAGGTAGCTTAGCGGCACGCCCGTCAGCCCGCTCACCAGTAGCCCCTGATAGTTAATAAGTGTCCGAATATTGAGGGGATTTAGTCCCGCGAGGCTCTGGCGGCTCTCATAAATGCCGAGATAAACCGCAAACTGAAACAGCACCAGAAAAAGCGTTGCCGGACAAAACACCTGCCAGAAAATACGCTGCCCCATCAGACGTATGTCACCGTAAGCGGTCATATTGCGCCGGGGCGCAAATACGCGATAACCGCCCCAGCTGAGCACCAGAGGAACGATAAAATGCAGAATGCCAGCCACGGTTTCAAATAACCCAACGGAGGGGTAATAACGTAAAAATAGCGATACCACCACCCCGGGGAGGGCTTCCAGGCCAAAGAACAACATCAGCGCCAGCAGAAAAGAGAGCGGGAGATAATAGAGCGCAACGATACCGTCGCCCAGCTGCGTTAAGGTATTAGCCACACTTAGTACCGGGAGTAACACGACGGGTAAAATAAGAGGAAGTGCCCACCAGCGGTCTTTATTTTGCTTCAGGATGTGGTGAATATTCATAGATGCTCGTTTACAACCCTTGCGCTCCAGAGGGTAAAGGAAGACAGGCATCCAACCTGACGTACACGTTGCCCGGGAAATTCCTGGCAAGCACAGTGGAGGAGGGATTTTAAATATCAACGACGGGATGCGGTTGACCTAAATCAAATTAATTTATCTGAATAAACCTTTCTTACGTTTTTTTTGAATATTTTTCCTGTAATTATCAATGCGATAAATAAAAGCGTTGTTTTTAATAACATAAATTAATGTAAGCATTGACGGTATTTTACATTTCGCCGAATTGACCCAGACTTGCGGCTGTGCCTTAATAGCCGTATCGCCCAAAAGGGTATACTCAGGAAAAGAAAGTGAGTCAGGCTACGCGTATGCGAAAACGACATCGATTTAACACCCGGATGACCCGCATCATACTGCTCATCAGTTTCCTGTTTTTCTTTGGCCGCTTTGTTTATTCCTCCATTGGCGCCTGGTATCACCATCAGGACAAAATTCAGTCGCAGCAATCAAGCCTCGTAGTGGATTCGCCCGAGCGCTAACGTCCATGTTCACGCTGTAACAGCCGAATAATTACCGTCATCCCTTTGCTGAGGATCTTATCCTGACGCATCACTATCGCCAGTTGCCGGCGCAGAACGGGCGTTAACGATTGAACGCGTAATCCCTCCCGGTCGTCGGCATGCTCCACCGCCATTCGCGGCACAATACTGTAGCCCAGCCCTGCACGTACCATGCGTTTGATGGCCTCAATACTGCCAAGCTGCATAACCGGTGAGACGGCTAGTCCGCGGGCTTCAAACCAGCCGTCAATCAACGTTCGCGTACCGCTGCCCGACTCAAACGCAATGAGCGGCTGAGCGTATAAAGAGTCTGGCGTAAACTGCTCCCCTTCTTCCGGCTGAACCTGCGCGCCAATCCAGACAAACTCTTCCTGCATCGCGTGCATAATCGCCAACGTACGACCGCTCGCCGGTAGCGTGACCAGCCCCATATCCAGCCGATTCTCCTCAATCGCCCTGACGATATCTGGCGTATTTCCCGTCGTCACTCCGATCCGTAACAGGGGATACTCCTCACGAAGCTGCTGCAACAGTGCTGGAAGCAGATGAATACAGGCCGTCGCGCCCGTGCCGAGCGTGATGGTGCCGCTCACTTCCTGATTGAACGCGCTAACCGAACGAATTGTCTCCTCAACCGCCAGTTCAAGACGTTCACCGTGCACCCGTAGCGCCTCACCAGCAGCAGTGGCTTTGATTCCACGCCCCGTACGTTCGATCAGCCGCATCTGAAGAAACTGCTCCAGCTGGCGTATTTGCAGGCTGACGGCGGGCTGGGAAATACCCATTACATCTGCTGCCGCAGAAAAGCTGCCGCGTTGAACGACCAGACGAAAAGTGGCGAGGTGTCCCAGATTGAGCGTCGTCATGCAAAGTTTCTCTTATAGGGTGAATAAGGATACGGCTCTGCCAGCACAATACCGCGCCCTGTATGCTCGGGACAACTGCCTAACGGAATGAAAAATAATGGAAACACCTGCACTCCCTCGCCGTCTTGCGCTCACTGCGGGATGTAATCAACTCATTAACTGGGGGATCTCCTTTTACATGCCGGGAACCTTTGCTCATGCCATTACAGCAGACCGAAGCTGGTCGTCCCCCAAAATCTATCTTGGCCTGACGCTGGCCATGCTGGTTATGGCTATTGTCTCGCCGTTTGTCGCTCCTCTGCTGGCGCGTTTTGGTGGACAAAGGGTGGTAATGAGCGGGACCTTGCTGATCGCCGTAAGCTGTCTGTCAATGGCCTTTACGCCCACACTTTCAGGCTGGTATGGCGCCTGGTTGCTGACCGGCATCGGGATGCGCCTGTCGCTGTATGATGCGCTTTTCTCCGCTCTTGTGAACCTATACGGACCGCAGGCACGCAGGACAATCTCTCGTGTCACCCTGGCAGGCGGGCTGGCGTCCGCTGTCTTTTGGCCGCTGGGAGACGCCTTACTGAACGTGATGGGTTGGCAGGATGCGCTGAAGATCTACGCCCTGTTCGGTCTGCTCAGTGCCCTGCTTCTTCGGCGCTTCCCGCGCCAGCGCTTTACGGTCAAGCCCAAAGCATGTACGCAGGTTTCCCCTCATGACAGGCGTAATGGCTGGCTTTATGCAACCTTCATTGCTCTCATCACCTTCGTCTCTAACGGCACCTCTACACACCTTCCCGAATTTATCGCCAGCTTCGGCCTGCCGGTCGCCGTCGGCATGCTGTGGGGAATGGGGCAGACCGGTGCGCGCCTTATGGAGGTGCTGGCAGGGGCGCGCCTCACTCCGCTAAAACTGACGCTTTTCACTGCGCTCGCCATGCCGCTTTGTTTTCTCATCGGACTGAGCAGCGACATGCTGGCCTGGCGTGCCGCCGGATTTGTGTTCGGCTTTGGTGCCATTAACGGGCTGGTGACTATCGTCAAAGCGACGCTACCCCTGGAACTGTTTAGTACAGAGCGCTATGCCAGCCGCACGGGGCTGCTGCTTATTCCAGGCCAACTGATGGCAGCCGCCTCTCCGTTTGCGTATGCGTGGCTGAATAAGTCGCTGGGTATAACAGGCGGAATGTGGGTTTCCGCAGGACTGACGCTGGTCATTGCGGGGTTCGCAGTGGCGCTCGTGCGCAGCCCAGGCAAACAAACTGTATCGCACTGTATCCCGAGCGCTACGCTGACAAACCGGTACAAAACGCCCGCAGAAGCAAACATCCCCGATACATAAAAATGGTCTTCTGTATCCCTCGCCATAATAAACTGATGAGGAGAGACACAGATGATTCGTCGATATTTCCTGCTTCCTGTATTTGCGCTGACGTCCTTTGCTGGCGCACTGGCCGCACCGTTGGATGGCCTGAGCGCTGCTGATGTTAATGGCCCGGCCGCCGTAGCGCCGCAGGAAAAACCCCAGCCGCCAGCAAAACTGATCGTCGACCCACCGCTGGCGGGACCGCTGAGTAAAGGTGCAGTCTTTATTCAGTACCGCGTCGAAAACCTGCGCATTGAACCTGTATTTGGACCCGACGCGCTGAAAGTCACTCCGCGTATCGGCCATATTCACGTTGTGGTGGATGACGCGCCCTGGCTCTGGGCTGATACCAGCGGGGAGCCGGTGATCCTGGTCGGGCTGCCCGCCGGGAAACACAAGGTAACCATCATCGTTGCCGACCCGACGCATAAGCCCATCGACCATAAAACCGTTGAATTCACCGTGCCGCCACACGCCGCGGTTCACCACTTTTAAGGAGCCTGTTATGAAAGCATTGTCTGTATTAACAGCGGCGCTGCTGGCGGTTTCCACCAGCGCGCTGGCAGAGACGAAAGCCAGCGTGGTGCTGGTGCACGGGGCGTTTGCCGACGGCAGCAGCTGGAATAAGGTGATTACCCGGCTGCAAAAACACCATACCGAGGTCATTGCGGTACAACTTCCGCTCACGTCTCTGAAAGATGATGTCGCCGCCAAGCAGCGTGCTATCGCCCGGGCTCATGGCGACGTTGTGCTGGTCGGGCACTCCTGGGGCGGGTCGGTAATCAGCGAAGCGGGCAATAATGCGCGGGTGAAGTCTCTGGTTTACGTTGCCGCTTTTGCGCCGGATTCCGGCCAGTCTACCGCAGATCTGGCAGACAGTTATCCTGCTCCGCCAGGGAGCGCCAGCCTCGCTAAAACGTCAGAGGGGTATTTATATCTGCCGACAAAAGCGGTCAGCGAGAATTTTGCCCCTGACGTGAAGGACGTTGAGCGCAGCGTGATTGCCGCGACGCAAAACCCTATTAAGGCCGATGCGTTTGGGGAGAAAGTCGCGCATGCCGCCTGGCATGACAAACCGAGCTGGTATGTGATCAGCAAAAATGACCGGATGATCAATCCTGAGCTTGAGCGCGCAATGGCGAAGAAAATCAACGCCAACACCACGGAGGTAGCGGCAAGCCATGTATCGATGGTCAGCCAGCCGGACGTCGTTACCCGTACGATAGAACAGGCGTTATCGGGTCAACAGTGATAAAAAAGCCCGCATGATGAACGGTCCGACTTCGGGCCACGCCATCCTGCGGGCTTTATGCACTTCTGGCTCCTGCAACGGGGTTATGTGCGGTTTTGTCACAAACGCGCCTTCCCCCTCTCTTAACCATCAGAAGCTGTACGTCACCTTCAAACTTCCCACAGGAGACGTTTTTCGCTGAACAATTGGGCTATCGCCTGCATCTCCCGTCAGTTGCGTAACGCCAGCTGCGGCAAGCAGGCTCCAGCGGGAGGTGAGCTTATGAGTCCAGTCCAGGTTCAGCGAATACGCATATAGTCCCGATCCGGCATCGTGTCGGGCAAAACCCGATGCGGCCGACTGGGCGGCATTCACCCCGTAATAGGTTTGCACGTACTTACTGGATCCCCAGCTACCGGTCAGCGCCAGCGTTAACGCATTTTTCGGAGATGTATAGAACGGGCTGGCAATGCCGAAATGCACAGCCTCACCATTGTCTCTCTCAGAAACCGGAACCTCTGCCTGCAACTGCACGGTCAGCCAGTCAGTCACCCTGTACCCCAGCCCTGGCACAACGATAGCTGAGCCTTTAATGTCACCCATTCCCCGCAGGTCGTCGCTGCCGGAGGCGATCGAATCGCTGCTTACGTCGCGATCCTTACGTCCTGCGCGATAGCTCAGCGCTGCGTTGTAGTCCAGGTTACCAAAGCTGTTGCCGTAGCCGATCCCCCGCGTGGTGCTGACAAAAAAACCATTGGCCATCGCGTAATCAACCACCTGAGCCGCAGAGACCCGGCTCTTGTCCGAACCGGAATAGCGTGGCGCAACATCCACGCCGCCTCCCAGGGTTAACACGTTGCCCTGAGGCTGATCTGCCGCCAGGGTCGGGGTAGCCAGTAACGCCAGGACGGCCCCCGGCAAGATGCTTTTCATGCTGCGACCGATGCGTGAACGGGGGAAACTATTACGCAGTGTGATGTTTCTCATTAAAGAAGCCCTTTGGATTCAGATGATTGCGATACAAGCGGTGTTAAACGCCAGAGCGCTCATTCTGAATACTCACCCTAAGGTTCTTATGAGCCGTAAATGAAGAAATGCTGAAGCACGTGAAGGTTCTGTAAACCCTGAAGAATTCCTGTTACCGTTTTTTCTTCAGTTGTTCTTCATGCACTGTTGATACAGTTACCAATGTGAAAATTCTACTAATTGAAGACGACCTGGATCTCGGCAATGGCGTGCGTATCGCCCTTGCAGATCAAGGATTTGATGTCATATGGGTACGCCGCAAAGAGGATGCGCTGCATCAGCTTGGGATCTGCGTGCCGGAACTTATTTTGCTCGACCTGGGGCTGCCCGATGGCGATGGCATGAGCCTGATGACGCGCCTCCGTCAACAGCTTAAGGGCGTCCCCGTCATCATCCTGACGGCGCGAGGCACGCTACAGGACCGCCTGTGCGGGCTGGATGCAGGCGCAGACGATTATCTGGTCAAACCTTTTGTTCTCGCCGAACTGCTGGCGCGCGTGAGAGCCCTTGCGCGGCGCAGTTACGGTTTTGAAAATGAGGCAATAGAAATTCGCGGTTTGTCGCTTCATATTCCGACGCGTCGCGTAACGGTGAGCGCACGCCACGATGAGCTGACGGCAAGCGAATATGCGCTGCTTGAAACGTTAATGCTGCGCGCCGATCGCGTGCTTACGCGACGGTATCTGGAAGAAAGGTTATTTGGCACGAAAGAAAACCTCAGCAACGCACTTGATGTGCATATGGGTAACCTGCGGCGAAAAATTGGCGATGGCTTTGTGCGAACGGTGAGAGGCGTTGGGTATGTCATTGATACCGTACCCGTTCAGAAGGCGGCAGGTTGATGCGTAATTTTTGGCACCACCTCAGGCTTCCCACACTGGTCAGGCGAATGCTGGTCGCCCAGATGCTGCTGCTTACGTTGCTCTGGTGTCTCTTTTTAACCTTCATTTTGCTGGAAGACCTGCGTAGTCCTCCCATACTGACGGGCAATGAGACTTACGAAACCGTTTTTTCCCTGGTAGAGAGCATGGACGATCGCCCGCAGGCGCGTAATGCCGTGCTGGCAGCGTTCAGCAAGGCGCTGCGGGAGGGCTATGGCGGCGGTGAAGACCCGGAGCTGTCCATCAACCTCATTGTTCGCAAGAATAACGAGATTATTTTTTCTTCGGATGGTGCGCCAACGGGGGTAAAAAATAGCCGTCTGGGGGTCATGCAGCATGTCCAGAGTGAGGACCATACATGGACAAGCCGTACCCTCAAATCCGCGCACTCCGACGTGGAGGTCACCCTTTTTACCCCTGCCGGTAGCTGGAATTTCTTTATCTATCTGAACTCGCGCGGCTACTACGTCATGCCGCTGATGATATGCATCCCTTTTCTTCTGTTCCCCGCGTGGCTGTCCATCCGCATCGCGATGCGCCCCTGGAACAAGGTGGTAGATGAAATTTCATTGCGCACGCCGGACGATCTCTCGCCTTTAAAAGCCGTCCCCCGACACAGGGAGCTTCGCCAGACGGTCGACGCGATTAATGACTTTCTGGCCAGGGTGCGGGAAAGCGCCGAAAGGGAAAAAATGTTTATTGCCGATGCCGCTCACGAACTGCGTACGCCTCTGGCCGCGATGCGGATCAACGTCGAGGCATTGCAGTCCTGGGTCATCAGCGAAAGCCAGCAGGAACTGCTTGCGGGCATTGTTCACAGCAATAGCCGTGCTGCGCGTCTCGTCAATCAGCTTCTGCTGATGATGCACAGCGAAGCACACATCAGCACGGTGTTGTCGCCTGTGCCGCTGACAACGCTTATTCAGGAGCGAATGGCTGCCCTGGAACCGCTGGCGTCCGGACGCAGAATTGAGTTTGAATTCTTCGCCGACGATGAAATCCATGTCGCAGGCATTCGGGAACGTCTGGTGTCGCTGATCGACAATTTAATTGAGAATGCCGTGAAGTACAGCCCTGAGGGTGGACGCATTGAGGTACAACTGCAATCGCGTGATAAGTGCGCTCAGCTGCGCGTCTCAGACGCGGGCCCCGGTATCCCGATTGAACTACGGGAGCGCGTGTTCGACAGATTTTTCCGCGATCCTAATCAGACCCAAAGCGGGAGTGGACTGGGGCTTGCCATCGTCAAAGCCGTTACGCAGCAACACAACGGCAGGGTCAATCTGAGTACGTCAGCCGAAGGTGGTCTTATGGTGACCGTTGATTTCCCGAATCCGGCGTTCGCATGAATGTAAACCCGGCGCTACACGTCCTGACATGTGTCAGCGCAGCGTTACTTCACGTATGCCGCAGATTGCTTCAATAAAATTACCGTATTTGTTATATTGTTACTTACTGATTATTCACCTCTGCGGTGCCAAAAAGAACAAGATTCACCGCAACCCAGGACAGAAAAATGTTAGATTACCGCTTCCCGACAGCTTTGCAGATGGTTCTCAGCGTAGCGATGGCGGAGCAATCGGGTGAACGTTCGACGAGTGCAATCCTGGCTTACGGCCTGGAAGCGAATCCGAGCTTTATCCGCAAATTAATGGTTCCTCTCGCCCGCGACGGCATTATCGTCTCCACGCTTGGCCGCAACGGCTCTATTCATCTTGGCCGCCCGGCGGAAGAGATTACCCTGCGTGATATCTACCTTTCCGTCACTGAAGATAAAAAGCTGTGGGCGTCCCGTCCTGACGTCCCGGCCCGCTGCGTGGTCAGCGCCAACGCCTGCTGGTACTTCAAATCAATCGCTGATGAAGCGGAGCAGGCTTCGTTAGCGGTTTTAGCGCGCCATACCGTCGCCAGCGCGCTGGAAGAGGTGAAAAAAGCCGATACCAGCGGGTGCGATCCGGTGCCGGAACTCTGTACGCAGCATAAAAAAGCGCCTTAATCCTGACAGACTGCGAAAAAAAAGCCGCCTTCATTGTGAAGGCGGCTTTTTGCTATCTGCTACGTCCTACGCAGGCAACACCTCTCTTTCCGCTTTGCCGCGCGTCACGAACTTACGCAGCGTCACGTAAAAGACCGGCGTCAGGAACAGACCAAACAGCGTCACGCCCAGCATCCCGGAGAAGACGGTGATCCCGGTGACGCCGCGCACTTCTGCCCCTGCCCCGTGACCAAGGATCAGTGGAATAGTCCCGGCAATAAAGGCGATAGAAGTCATTACAATCGGGCGTAAACGCAGGCGGCACGCCTCCAGCGCAGCCTCCATGATGCCTTTGCCCTGAATTTCCAGCTCGCGGGCAAACTCCACGATAAGTATCGCGTTTTTACAGGCCAGCCCCATCAGCACAACCAGCCCTACCTGCACGAAGACGTTGTTATCGCCCCCGGTCAGCCAGACGCCGAACAGCGCGGAGAGCATCGTCATCGGCACGATGAGGATCACCGCCAGCGGCAGCGTCCAGCTTTCATACAGCGCCGCCAGCACCAGGAACGCCAGCAGCACTGCGACCGGGAAGACGATCAGCGCCGTGTTGCCCTGGGTGGCCTGCTGGAAGCTCAGGTCCGTCCATTCAATATTCATCCCGTTCGGCAGGATCTGTTTAGACATAGCGTCCAGCTGCGTCATCGCCTGCGCGGAAGAGAGCACGCGCGGGTCGGCATCACCAATCAGATCCGCCGCCGGGTAGCCGTTGTAGCGGATCACCGGGTCCGGACCGTAGGTGGTCGTGATGTTCACCATACTGCCAATCGGCACCATTTCGCCCTGGCTGTTGCGGGTACGCAGATTCGCAATATCTTCCACGCTGTCGCGGAACTGCCCGTCGGCCTGCGCCATCACGCGCCAGGTACGCCCGAACTGGTTGAAATCATTGACGTACGACGAGCCCAGATAGGTTTGCAGCGTCCCGAAGAGATCGGTCAGCGACACGCCCTGCGCTTTCGCCTTATCGCGGTCAACCTGGACGTCCAACTGCGGCACGTTAGCCTGGTAGGTTGAGATGGGGAAATGCATCCCCGGCGTCTGCATAATCGCCCCGGACATGGTGTTCACCGCGTTTTGCAGCGCGCCATAGCCCAGACCAGCGCGATCCTGTATGTACAGCGAATAGCCCGACCCCTGACCCAGCCCTAAAATCGGCGGCGGCAGAATCGAGAAGCCAAAGCCCTGCTGGATTTGCGCGATTTTCGCGTTGATCTCCGCGTTAATTTCCGCCGCGGAATGTTTACGCTGGTCGAACGGCTTCAGGCCAAAGAAGACCGTTCCGGTATTCGGCGTATTGGTGAACTGCAGCGCGTTCAGCCCCGGAAACGCGACCGCATAATCCACGCCTTCGGTATTCATCCCGATTTCGCTCATTTTGCGGATCACCGCATCGGTGCGGGCCAGCGAGGAGCCTTCCGGCATTTTCACGCCGCCAATCAGGTACAGCTTGTCCTGCGTGGGAATAAACCCGCCGGGCACCGCTTTAAACATGACGCCTGCGGCACAGAGCAGCAGCAGGTAAACCACGAATACCGCACCGCGCCGTCCCAGCGTTTTGCCCACCAGCCCCTGATAGCCGTTTGAACTGCGGAGGAAAAAGCGGTTAAACGGACGGAAAATCCAGCCGAACAGACGGTCGATAAGCCGGGTCGGGAAATCTTTCGGCGCGCCGTGGGGCTTTAACAGCAGTGCCGCCAGCGCCGGAGAGAGCGTCAGCGAGTTAATCGCTGAAATCACCGTCGATATCGCGATCGTCACCGCAAACTGCTTGTAGAACTGGCCGGTAACGCCCGACAGAAACGCCATCGGCACAAACACCGCGCACAGCACCAGCGCAATCGCGATAATCGGCCCGGACACTTCACGCATCGCCTGGTGCGCGGCCGCAAGCGGCGCAAGCCCCTCTTCGATATTTCGCTCGACGTTTTCCACCACCACGATGGCGTCGTCCACCACGATACCGATGGCGAGCACCAAGCCGAACAGGCTGAGGGTATTCAGCGAGAAGCCCAGCAGGTAGAGAATGCTGAAAGTACCCACCACCGACACCGGCACCGCGATCAGCGGAATGATCGACGCGCGCCAGGTTTGCAGGAACAGAATGACCACCAGCACCACCAGCACCACGGCTTCCAGCAGCGTTTGCACCACCGCACGGATTGAATCACGCACGAAGACCGTCGGATCGTAAGGTGCCGCCCACTTCATGTCTGCCGGGAAGCGCGTGGACAGTTCGTCCATTTTCGCGCGCACCGCGTTAGACAGATCGATGGCGTTCGCCCCCGGCGACTGGAAGATACCAATCCCGACCGCGTCTTTATTGTTCAGCTGGGAACGCAGGGCATAGCTCCCGGAGCCCATTTCAATCCGCGCCACGTCGCGCAGGCGGACGACCGTACCATCCTGCGTTGTTTTCAGGACAATATTGCCAAACTCTTCTTCGGTATGCAGGCGGCCCTGGGCGTTAATGGAGATCAGGAAGTCGCTCTCTTTCGGCAGCGGCTCGGCGCCAAGCTGACCGGCGGAGACCTGTACGTTTTGCTCCTGCATCGCCGTGACCACGTCCGAGGCGGTCAGCCCGCGCGCCGCCACTTTATTAGGGTCCAGCCAGACGCGCATCGCGTACTCACCGGAGCCGAAAATCTGGATCTGGCCGACGCCGGGCAGGCGCGCCAGCTCATCCTTCACCTTCAGCGTGGCGTAGTTGCGCATATACAGCGAATCGTACTTACCGTTTGGCGAAAACAGATGCAACACCAGCGTCAGCGTGGGCGACTGCTTCTGGGTGGTAATGCCCAGACGCCGCACGTCCTCCGGCAGACGCGCTTCGGCCTGCGCGACGCGGTTCTGCACCTGAACCTGCGCCTGATCCGGGTCAGTCCCCGGACGGAAGGTCACGGTGGTCACCAGCACGCCGTCCGAGCCCGCGACGGATTTCATGTACATCATGTTCTCGACGCCGTTGATCGCCTCTTCCAGCGGCGTCGCCACGGTCTCGGCAATCACTTTCGGGTTGGCGCCCGGGTACTCCGCGCGCACCTGCACGCTTGGCGGCACGACGTCAGGGTATTCGCTCACCGGCAGCAGCGGGATGGCGATTAACCCTGTGATAAAAATCAGAATCGACAGGACGGCAGCAAAGATCGGCCTGTCGATAAAAAAGCGGGAAAAGTCCATGGGTTGGATTCTCAGGTCAAGGGATCAGTTGAGGGCGGCGCTGGCGGTCATGGCAACGGTTTTGGCGTTAACCGGCATACCCGGCATAAACACTTTCTGTAAACCCTCGACGATGACTTTGTCACCTGGGTTCAGCCCCTGCCGCACGATGCGTAAACCGTCTGCCAGACGACCCGGCGTAATGTCGCGACGCTGCGCTTTCCCCTCTTTATCGACGATATAGACGTATTTACGATCCTGATCGGTCAGCACCGCTTTGTCGTCGATAAGCGTAGCTTTGAACTCCGCGCTGCCCGGCAGGCGTACTCGGGCAAACAGTCCCGGCGTGAACTGACGCTGTGAGTTATCCAGCAGCGCGCGCATGCGGATGGTCCCGGTGCTCGGCGTGAGCTGGTTATCCAGGAAATCCACTTTGCCCTGATGGGGATAGCCCTCCTCGCCCGTCAGGCCAATCTCAACCGGCAGCGCCGTGTGATTGCTGGACGCCCCCTGCCCGCTGCGGGCCAGGTTTTGATAGTGAAGGTAGGTTGACTCGTCCACGTCAAAGTAGACGTACACCGTCTTCTGCGAGACCAGCGTGGTGAGGACGCTGGCGGTATCGCCCGCAGTCACCAGGTTCCCGCTGGTGATCAGCGCCCGGCTGGCGCGACCATCGATAGGCGCAGTCACTTTGGTGAAGTCCAGGTTGAGCTGGGCTGCGTCAACCGCCGCCTGCGCGGCGCGAATGTCGGCCTGCGCCTGAACGGCAGCCGAGCGACGCTGCTCCCACTCTTCCCGTGAGACCAGATGGGTATTGATCAACTTATCGGTACGGCTGGCTTCACTTTGCGCGAGGCTGGCCTGCGTTTTGGCTCTTGCCAGGTTCGCCTGCGCCTGTTCCAGCGCGGCGCGATAGGTTCGGTCATCGATGGTGAACAGCACCTCGCCCTTCTTCACTTCCTGGCCGTCGGTGTAATTCACTTTCTCAATGTAGCCGGACACGCGCGGACGCAGCTGAACGCTTTCCACCGCTTCAATGCGACCGTTAAAGCTGTCCCACTGGCTAATGGATTTCACCACCACGTCAGCAGCGCTGACAACGGGCGCTTGCGGCGCGGCATTTTGCGCGACGCTGTCATCGCACCCGACGAGAAGCACGGAGAGTAAAACCACCCCCATCGCGCTCAGATGAAAGTTACCCCAGGTTTTTTGCAGGCTCATTATTTTTATTCCGGTTATTGTAGCCGCCGGGCAAGACGCAGCGGGAGACGCCGCGCCACTTCCTTTGTCCGGTAGCTGGCTTAAGGCCATTTGTGTCGTTCATCGCCACAAAACTGTAACAGTTGCGAATACACTATTCGCGGCGATTGTAGGAAGGCGCTTAACTAAGTGCAAGAATAATTGTTGCACTTTATGTGCTATTTGCGGCAAAGGTAAATCACGTGTTTTGAACAGGGATTTAAATGCAACAATAAAACTTGCAATTAATGTAAAAACGGGTCACCTTTAAGTGCAACAAACAAAGATGCTTTTTAATGCGTGGCGTAGGGGGAAGCAAGATGAACACGGGTGCATTCATTCACGATTTACTCGACTGGATCGACAACAACCTCGATAGCCGTCTGGACATTGAAACCGTCTCCAGGCGAGCCGGCTATTCGAAATGGCACCTCCAGCGGCTTTTCAAAGAACATACCGGCTCCCCTCTCGCCGAATATATTCGCGCGCAAAAGCTGCAAAAATCGGTTGAGCGCTTAGCCCACAGCGATGAACCGATTCTGAACGTGGCGATCGCGCTGGGCTTTGACTCTCAGCAGTCCTTCAATCGCAGCTTTAAGCGTCAGTATGGTCAGGCGCCAGGGGCATGGCGACGCAGTATCGGCTGCCGTGGATCCCGGCAGATGAGCCAGTAGCTCACGTCCCGTTCGGATATCAGCTACAAAAGAAAAACCCTCTGTAAACAGAGGGTTTTATCAGTCTTACATGCTTATAACTTCGCAGGAAAGGTTATGGGCTTACTCCCACTCGATCGTCGCCGGTGGCTTGCCGCTGATGTCATACACGACACGCGATATGCCATTGACTTCATTGATTATTCTGTTAGACACGCGGCCTAAGAAGTCATACGGCAGGTGCGCCCAGTGCGCGGTCATGAAGTCGATGGTTTCCACCGCACGCAGGGAAACAACCCAGTCGTACTTACGGCCATCGCCCATCACGCCGACGGAGCGTACCGGCAGGAACACGGTGAACGCCTGGCTCACTTTGTTGTACAGGTCAGCTTTGTGGAGCTCTTCGATGAAGATCGCGTCCGCGCGACGCAGCAGGTCGCAGTACTCTTTCTTCACTTCGCCCAGCACGCGTACGCCGAGGCCCGGGCCCGGGAATGGGTGACGGTAGAGCATGTCGTACGGCAGCCCCAGCTCCAGACCGATTTTACGCACTTCGTCTTTGAACAGCTCACGCAGCGGTTCCACCAGACCCATCTTCATCTCTTTCGGCAGGCCGCCCACGTTGTGGTGAGATTTGATAACGTGCGCTTTACCGGTTGCGGAGGCCGCAGACTCGATCACGTCAGGGTAGATAGTGCCCTGCGCCAGCCATTTCACGTCTTCCAGCTTCAGCGCTTCTTCGTCGAACACTTCCACGAACACGCGACCGATGATCTTACGTTTCGCTTCCGGATCGTTCTCGCCTTTCAGCGCGTCCAGGAAACGCTGCTCGCCTTCCACGTGAACGATGTTCAGACCGAAGTGGTCGCCAAACATGTCCATAACCTGCTTCGCTTCGTTCAGGCGCAGCAGGCCGTTATCCACGAAGACACAGGTCAGGTTTTTGCCGATGGCGCGGTGCAGCAGCATCGCGGTCACAGAGGAGTCCACGCCACCGGAGAGGCCGAGGATCACTTTGTCATCGCCAACCTGCTGGCGGATACGCTCCACGGCGTCGTCGATGATTTTTGCCGGGGTCCACAGGGCTTCACACTGGCAGATGTCACGCACGAAGCGCTCCAGCATGCGCATACCCTGACGGGTATGGGTCACTTCCGGGTGGAACTGCACGCCGTAGAAACGTTTTTCTTCGTTCGCCATGATGGCGAACGGGCAGCTTTCGGTGCTGGCAACGGTCACGAAGTCGGACGGGATGGCGGTAACCTTGTCGCCGTGGCTCATCCACACGTCCAGCAGCGGCTTGCCGTCTGCGGTCAGGGAGTCTTCGATACCGCGCACCAGCGCGCTGTCGGTGACAACTTCAACCTGTGCGTAGCCGAACTCACGCTCGTTAGAGCCTTCTACGTGGCCGCCCAGCTGCATCGCCATGGTCTGCATACCGTAGCAAACGCCGAACACCGGTACGCCCGCTTCGAACACGTACTGCGGCGCGCGCGGGCTGTTCTCTTCGGTGGTGCTTTCCGGGCCGCCGGACAGGATGATGCCGCTTGGATTGAATTCGCGAATCTGTGCTTCCGTGACATCCCACGCCCACAGCTCACAGTAAACGCCCAGCTCACGCACGCGGCGCGCCACCAGCTGAGTGTACTGAGAACCAAAGTCCAGGATGAGAATGCGATGTTTATGAATGTTTTCCGTCATTGACGCTAATTCCGAGGCAAGTGAAACAAAACAAAGCGCCCGGCATTGAGCCGGGCGCGGAAATTTATCAGGAGCCCAGACGGTAGTTCGGGGACTCTTTGGTGATCGTCACGTCGTGAACGTGGCTCTCCTGGATACCCGCACCGCTGATGCGTACGAATTCCGCTTTGGTACGCAGCAGGTCAATGGTACCACAGCCGGTCAGACCCATACAGGAGCGCAGGCCGCCCATCTGCTGGTGAATGATCTCTTTCAGGCGGCCTTTATACGCCACGCGACCTTCGATACCTTCCGGTACCAGTTTGTCAGCAGCGTTATCGGTCTGGAAGTAACGGTCGGAGGAACCTTTGGACATCGCGCCCAGGGAGCCCATACCGCGGTAGGATTTATAAGAACGCCCCTGGTAGAGTTCGATTTCACCCGGAGATTCTTCGGTACCGGCCAGCATGGAGCCCACCATCACGGCTGCGGCACCTGCGGCGATCGCTTTGGCGATGTCACCAGAGAAGCGGATACCGCCGTCCGCGATAACCGGAATACCGGTGCCTTCCAGCGCTTCAACCGCGTCAGAAACCGCCGTGATCTGCGGCACGCCTACGCCAGTGACGATACGGGTGGTACAGATAGAGCCAGGGCCGATACCCACTTTCACCGCGCTGCAACCCGCTTCCGCCAGCGCGCGAGCGCCTGCGCCTGTTGCCACGTTACCGCCGATAATCTGGAGATCCGGGTATTTAGCACGGGTTTCACGAATACGTTGCAGAACGCCTTCGGAGTGGCCGTGGGAGGAGTCAATCAGCAGCACGTCAACGCCCGCGGCAACCAGCGCGTCAACGCGCTCTTCGTTACCTGCGCCCGCGCCAACCGCAGCGCCGACGCGCAGACGGCCATGCTCGTCTTTACAGGCGTTCGGTTTACGTTCTGCTTTCTGGAAATCTTTAACGGTGATCATGCCGCGCAGGTGGAAGTTCGCGTCCACAACCAGCGCTTTCTCAACGCGTTTTTCGTGCATTTTCGCCAGCACCACGTCGCGGGTTTCGCCTTCACGCACGGTCACCAGACGCTCTTTTGGCGTCATGTAGACGCTTACAGGCTGGTTCAGGTCAGTCACGAAACGCACGTCACGACCGGTAATGATGCCGACCAGTTCGTTGTCTTCAGTGACTACCGGGTAGCCTGCAAAGCCGTTACGCTCGGTCAGGGCTTTCACTTCGTGCAGCGTGGTGGTTGGCAGAACGGTCTGAGGATCGGACACGATACCGGATTCATGCTTCTTCACGCGGCGAACTTCTTCCGCCTGACGCTCGATAGACATGTTTTTGTGGATAAAGCCAATGCCGCCTTCCTGTGCCAGGGCGATAGCCAGACGCGCTTCAGTCACGGTGTCCATTGCTGCGGAGAGCATAGGAATGTTCAGACGAATGGTTTTCGTCAACTGCGTGCTGAGGTCGGCAGTATTCGGCAGAACGGTGGAGTGAGCGGGAACGAGGAGGACGTCGTCAAACGTCAGTGCTTCTTTAGCGATACGTAGCATGGGCAATATCTCTGACCTGGGTGGTTAAATATTGCCGTGGCATTATACAGAGCGTAACCGATTGCATCCACACTTTTTTGAAAAAAATGCTTGCGCTCACCTCTCAGCAGGTTACTATCGACTGAATAACTTGCTGATTTAGAATTTGATCCCGCTCACATGTTATCCTCTCAATCCCCCTCAATTTATACTGTCAGCCGCCTTAATCAGACGGTGCGTTTGCTGCTTGAGCAGGAAATGGGACAGGTCTGGATCAGCGGTGAAATCTCTAACTTCACGCAGCCTGCTTCCGGCCACTGGTACTTTACGCTGAAAGACGACACCGCTCAGGTGCGCTGCGCGATGTTCCGCAACAGCAACCGTCGCGTGACGTTCCGTCCTCAGCATGGCCAGCAGGTTCTGGTTCGCGCCAACATTACCCTGTATGAGCCGCGCGGCGATTATCAGATTATCGTCGAGAGCATGCAGCCCGCCGGTGAAGGCTTGCTGCAACAGAAGTACGAGCAGCTAAAAGCCATGCTTTCGGCTGAGGGATTGTTCGACCAGCAGTTTAAAAAACCCCTTCCCTCACCAGCCCACTGCGTTGGGGTTATCACGTCGAAAACCGGTGCGGCCCTGCACGATATTTTGCACGTCCTTAAGCGCCGTGACCCTTCCCTGCCCGTCATTATCTACCCGACTGCCGTTCAGGGTGACGATGCGCCGGGGCAGATCGTGCGCGCCATTGAGCTGGCGAATGCGCGTCAGGAGTGTGATGTCCTGATCGTCGGGCGCGGCGGCGGCTCGCTGGAAGACCTGTGGAGCTTTAACGACGAGCGCGTGGCGCGGGCAATCTTTGCCAGCCTTATCCCGGTGGTGAGCGCCGTCGGTCACGAAACGGATGTGACGATTGCCGATTTTGTCGCGGATTTACGCGCGCCCACGCCGTCCGCGGCGGCAGAGGTAGTCAGCCGTAACCAGCAGGAGCTGCTGCGTCAGATCCAGAACGGGCAGCAGCGCCTGGAGATGGCGATGGACTACTTCCTCGCCAACCGTACCCGCCGCTTTACCCAGCTTCACCATCGTCTGCAACAGCAGCATCCGCAATTGCGTCTGGCGCGTCAGCAAACCGTGCTGGAACGTCTGCGTCAGCGGATGAACTTCGCGCTGGATAACCAGCTTAAGCGGGCGGTATCGCGCCAGCAGCGCATGACGCAGCGTCTGAACCAGCAGAATCCACAGCCGAAGGTTTATCGCGCACAAACGCGTATCCAGCAGCTTGAGTATCGC
Organism: Enterobacter cloacae complex sp. IR5450; assembly: GCF_049238665.1. Lineage (NCBI taxonomy): Bacteria > Pseudomonadati > Pseudomonadota > Gammaproteobacteria > Enterobacterales > Enterobacteriaceae > Enterobacter > Enterobacter cloacae complex sp. IR5450. The sequence goes on along the minus strand of NZ_JBMKIC010000005.1, from coordinate 69,975 downwards.
CTCGCGGAAAATATCCGCTCACGCCTGAGCGCCACCCGCGAGCGTTTTGGCAATGCGGTCACCCATCTGGAAGCCGTCAGCCCGCTCTCCACGCTGGCTCGCGGCTATAGTGTGACCACCGCGACGGACGGCAAAGTGCTGAAACAAACGAAACAGGTTAAAGCCGGGGATGTGCTCACCACCCGGCTTTCTGACGGCTGGGTCGAGAGTGAGGTAAAAGAGATCAAACCGGTGAAAAAAACGCGCCAGCGTAAAAGCGGATAAATCTTCGCCGGTTACAAACTATACTGCTGCTATTGCCTTTTTTAATAAGGAGAGCAGCATGCCCCATCTTCATAGCGTCATCCCTCCGTATATTCTTCGTCGTATTATCGAAAGCGGTTCAGAGCCCCAGCAGCGCTGCGCCCGTCAGACATTAACCCATGTGCAAACCCTGATGGCGCATATGCCGGGCAAGCCCGCCGCGCCGCATGTGAATAAAGCCGGTCAGCTTGAGCGTGACATCTACGATGCGAAACAGACTCAGGAGCTGCCGGGTAGCCAGGTGCGCTATGAAGGCCAGCCCTCCAACGGCGATGTGGCGGTGGATGAAGCGTACGATTATCTGGGGATCACCCATGATTTCTTCTGGAAGGAGTATCAGCGGGATTCGCTCGATAATAAGGGGCTGATCCTGACCGGTACCGTGCATTACGGCCGTGAGTATCAAAACGCCTTCTGGAACGGCCAGCAGATGGTCTTTGGCGATGGCGACGGGGAAATCTTCAACCGCTTCACCATTGCCATCGACGTGGTGGCGCATGAGCTGAGCCACGGTGTGACGGAGACCGAAGCCGGGCTCATTTACTTTGAACAATCTGGCGCGCTGAACGAGTCGTTATCCGACGTGTTTGGTTCGCTGGTGAAGCAATACTATCTTAAGCAAACCGCCGACCAGGCAGACTGGCTGATTGGCGAAGGGCTGCTGGCAGCGGGGATTAACGGCAAAGGGCTGCGCTCAATGTCTGAACCCGGCACCGCCTACGACGATCCCCTCCTTGGCAAAGACCCGCAGCCCGCGCACATGAAAGATTTTATCAAAACGCGCGAGGATAACGGCGGCGTACACCTTAACTCTGGCATCCCCAACCGGGCGTTTTACCTGGCCGCAACGGCAATCGGTGGCTACGCCTGGGAAAAAGCGGGTTATGCCTGGTACGACACGGTTTGCGATCGCAACCTGGCGCAGGATGCGGATTTTGACGCTTTCGCAAAACTGACGATCGCCCACGGCGAGAAACGCTCCGGTAGCGACGTTGGGGCGGCCATTAAACAAGCCTGGGAACAGGTGGGAGTACTGTAATGCAGGTACCGGAACTGACGGATGACGCCGTGGTTGAGCTGGCCCGGGAAGGCGGCGTCGCCTTTATTCCTAAGCTGAGCGGTCAGCGCACGATCGCCCTCTCCACGCTCAACGAGGCGCAGCGTCAGCGCGTGGTGAATATTCTGGAACAGGCTATCCCGCGCGGACAGCCACCGGGCCAGGCGTCGTCTCCGGGCAGCGGCGATCAGCGCTATTTTCGCATTCAGATAATCTGGACCCGGCACAATCAGGCGCAGTATACCGATATTATTGTGCTGGTTCCGGAGCAGGAAGCGCCGGAATCGCTGATCGAGCTATGGCAAAAAGGAGAAGGCTGCGTGTGCGATTAAGCCCCAGCCCTGACGAACTCGACGCGTTTTTTTGAGATCAGCCCGTGGCCGTTCTGACAGAAGTAATCCACCGCGCCGCAGGCCTTGAGTACCTGAAGCGGCTGATGGCAGTCAGGGCAGCGCGCTTCGAGGGGAATATCTTTATTGCAGCTGTCGCAGTGCGCGATACCGTTTTGCGGCTCGAGCGCTGCGTGGCAATCCGGACAGGTAATCGACATGCTCTCTCCTGTTGAGTTGGGCCGGGACAGGACAACTGCCCCGGCAGACTGAATAGTATCAGGCTTCGGTAGCCGGTTTAGTTTGCGCATTTTCCAGCATGCGACGTACCGGAACAATGAGGACGAACAGCACCGCAGCACAAATCAGCAGCGCGATGGAGCAACGGGCAAAGAGGTCTGGCAGCATATCCAGCTGGTCGGCCTTCACGTGACCGCCAATCAGCCCCGCAGCCAGGTTACCCAGCGCACTGGCGCAGAACCACAGGCCCATCATCTGGCCGCGCATTCTTTCCGGCGCCAGCAGGGTCATGGTCGCCAGACCAATCGGACTCAGGCACAGTTCCCCGAGCGTCAGCATCAGGATACTGCCCACCAGCCAGAACGGAGAAACCCCTGCCCCACCATTGCTCAGTACGTTCTGCGCCGCCAGCATCATCAGGCCAAAGCCCGCCGCTGCACACAGAATACCGATCACGAACTTGGTGATGCTGCTCGGACGAATGTTTTTGCTCGCCAGCTTCGGCCATGCCCAGCTAAATACCGGGGCCAGCAGAATGATGAACAGGGCATTAATCGACTGGAACCACACCGCCGGGATTTCAAAATCACCGATCATGCGGTTAGTGTAGTCGTTGGCGAACAGGTTGAAGGAGGTTGGCTTCTGCTCGAACGCGGACCAGAAGAACGCGGCGGAGACCAGCAGAATAAAGCACACCAGCAGCCTTGCGCGCTCTTTGCGATTCAGCCCGGCGAAGATGAACAGATAGATGAAGTAGAGCGCGACGGAGGCGGCAATAACATACACCAGCACGCTGGCGACCGCGACCGGATTAATCACAATCACGCCCTGGGCAATCAACGTAACGATGATTGCAACACCCACAGCCAGCGCCAGCAGCCAGGCGCCCACGCCGTTACGTTTCACTACCGGACTGTTCCAGGTGGAGTCCAGACCGACTTCGCTGTCGTAGCGCTTCATGGCCGGAACGGCAAACACGCGGAAGATAATCAGGGCGACCAGCATCCCGATACCACCGATACCAAAGCCCCAGTGCCAGCCGTGGGTTTTAATCAGCCAGCCGGAAATCAGAGGGGCAATGAACGAGCCCATGTTGATGCCCATATAGAACAGCGAGAAACCGCCGTCACGACGCGCATCGCCCTTTTTGTACAGTGTCCCCACCATGACCGAGATACAGGTCTTGAACAGGCCGGAGCCGAGCACGATAAACATCAGGCCGATGAAGAACAGGTTGTCGCCCATGATGGCCGACAGGGCAATCGACAGGTGCCCAAGCGCAATCAAAATCGAACCGTACCAGACGGCCCGCTGCTGGCCGAGCCAGTTATCCGCCAGCCAGCCGCCCGGCAGCGCGGCGAGGTACATGGTGCCAGCAAAAATACCGACAATCGCCGAGGCGTTTTCACGCGCCAGGCCCATTCCGCCGTCATACACGGTGGCGGCCATAAACAGGATCAGTAGCGGGCGAATACCGTAAAACGAGAAACGCTCCCACATCTCGGTGAAGAACAGAGAACCGAGCGGATAAGGATGGCCGAAGAAGGTTCGGCTCTCTTTTTGATTAACAGAGGATTGCATAATTCTCCCGAAAAGGTATGTGTCGTGCTTGTAAACACCAGCATGTACGCCGAACGGTTACGTATCCGATCGATTTTTTACATGCGGCGAAATGTTGGTTAACCATTTGATAACCAGGCGCTAGTTTTGTCTAGTACCGAACCCTGGACTTTAAGACGAAAATTCGACGATTGTCTACTTTCTTAGATATAAACATGGTTCAAAGCGAATAGTGATTGACATCACACAGGGAAGGCGGGCCTTTTGAATGAGCGAAAAAAAACCCGCGACAGGCGCGGGTTTTAGTGAGATCGGTAAGGATTATTTGCTTTTCTTAATGTGCTTAATCAAACGCTTACGCTTACGCATCTGGTTCGGCGTCAGGGTGTTGCGTTTATTCGCAAACGGGTTTTCCCCTTCCTTGAACTGAATACGGATAGGCGTACCCATCACGTCCAGCGACTTACGGAAGTAGTTCATCAGGTACCGTTTGTAGGAGTCCGGCAGATCCTTCACCTGGTTACCGTGGATCACCACGATAGGCGGGTTATATCCCCCGGCGTGAGCATATTTCAGCTTCACGCGACGACCGCGCACCAGCGGCGGCTGGTGGTCTTCAGCAGCCATGTTCATGATACGGGTCAGCATCGCCGTGCTCTGACGGCGGGTAGAGCTGTCATAAGCTTCACGAACGGATTCGAACAGGTTGCCGACACCACTCCCGTGCAGGGCAGAGATAAAGTGAACGCGGGCAAAGTCGATAAAGCCCAGACGGAAGTCCAGCGTCTCTTTCACCTGCTCGCGCACTTCATTGCTCAGGCCGTCCCACTTGTTGACGACGATAACCAGTGAGCGCCCACTATTGAGGATAAAGCCGAGCAGAGAGAGATCCTGATCGGAGATACCTTCACGTGCGTCAATAACCAGCAGCACCACGTTGGCGTCTTCAATCGCCTGAAGGGTCTTGATCACCGAGAATTTTTCCACCACATCGGTGATTTTCCCGCGCTTACGCACCCCTGCGGTGTCGATAAGTACGTACTCACGTTCATCGCGCTGCATTGGAATGTAGATGCTGTCACGCGTTGTGCCTGGCATGTCGTAAACCACCACGCGCTCTTCGCCGAGAATACGGTTAGTAAGCGTAGACTTACCCACGTTTGGGCGACCCACGATAGCCAGCTTGATAGGCAGATCCTGCGGGTTGAAGTCGTCTTCCGGCTCTTCCTCTCCTTCTTCTCCGGCTTCAAACTGCGCCCAGTATTCAGCGTCCTCGTCCACCTCTTCCGGTGGGTTTACTTCATCAACCCACGGCAGCAGAACGGTTTCCAGCAGGCTGGTGACGCCACGGCCATGCGAGGCCGCGATAGGATAAATATCGCCCAGGCCTAAAGACCAGAAATCCGCAATGGCCTGATCGGCATCGATGCCGTCAGTTTTGTTCGCCACCAGGAAGGTTGGCTTTTCGCGTGAACGCAGATGTTTAGCGATAGCAGAATCCGCGGGCATCAGGCCAGCGCGAGCATCCACCATAAACAGAACCACATCTGCTTCTTCGATAGCCAGCAGAGATTGCTCTGCCATGCGGGTTTCTACGCCGTCTTCCGTACCGTCAATACCCCCGGTATCGATACAGATGAACTCGCGTCCTTCCACCTCTGCACGACCGTACTTACGGTCACGCGTCAGCCCCGGGAAATCCGCAACCAGCGCATCACGGGTGCGTGTTAAACGGTTAAAAAGAGTGGATTTTCCAACGTTAGGGCGCCCGACAAGCGCGACCACAGGTACCATGTTTGAAGCCTCATAAAATTCAAAATAACGTCGCTTTCGCAGCGTTTTTAAAAATGTCAAAACGGCTCCTGAGTGAACAGGAGCCGTTTAGTATACTACAACCGCCGTGTAATTAACGCGTGATCGCGTACAGCGTGCCGTCTTTTGCCTGAATCAGCAGTTTGCCGTCAGCCACAACGGGCTCCGTCAGGAAGCCTGAGCTATCCACTTTCTGCTGTGCCACGAAGCGGCCATTCTCTGGATCGATCCAGTGCATATAGCCTTCGCTGTCGCCCACCACCAGGCTGCCGTTATACAGTGCCGGTGCGGTCAGCAGACGGTGCAGCAGATCGCTTTGCGTCCACAGCGTTACGCCACCTTCGGTGCTCAGCGCCAGCAGGCGGTCGTTCTGATCCACCATATAAATACGGTTGCCGTCGACGATGAAATCGTTCACGGAACCCAGCTCACGTTTCCACATGATCTGGCCGCTACGCAGGTCCAGCGCCGTCAGGTTGCCGTTATACGCCAGCGCGTAAACCACACCGTCGACGATAACTGGCGTGGTGTCCACGTCACTCAGACGGTCGATTTCAGTTGAACCGGTCGCCTGGGAAATACGCTGCTGCCAGATCATCTGGCCCTGCTGCATCAGTACCGCGCTGACTCGGCCGTTGTCACCGCCCACAATGGCGGCACCAAATGCGGTCGCCGGAGCAGATTCACCACGCAGAGACAGCGCTGGCATATCCAGGTTAACCGTCCATTTTACCAGACCATCGGCTTCGTTCAGCGCCTGCAACTGGCCGTTGCTGGTATGGATCAGCACCAGGCCGTCGCTAACAACCGGACGCGACAAGGATTCACCGGCAACGGTGGTCTGCCATGCAACCGAACCGTCGCTGGCATTCAGCGCGTAAACCTGCGCTTTTTCGCTGCCCACATACACGTGACCGCCAGTAACGGTCAGGCCGCCAGAAAGCAGTGCAGGTTTACGGGAGAACCAGCCGTCTTTTTCCGCCAGGTTAATGGACCACACTTCTTTTCCGTCATCAGCGTTCAGCGCTTTAACGGTGCCTTTGCGATCGGCCGCATAGACAACGCCGTCAGCAAATGCCGGGTGCAGGTTGGAATAAAAATCGCCAATACCATCGCCTACGGAAGTGTCCCAGGCGGTAGATGGGGTGAACTGGTTTTCAACCGTCGGCAGCGGGGACATTTTAACAACGTCTTCTTCGCCACTGAACAGTGAACAACCACTCAATAACGTAACAGAAAGCAGTCCTGGCAGAAGTAATTTACGCAATTGCATTGGGTCCCTCTCAGACGGACAAATTATTTATTTTCATCTGCATCATTTCGCTCAGCGCAGGTGAAGCTTTACTATCCACGCCAGCTTGCCACGCTTTACGCGCGCCCGCTTTATCACCCTTACTCAGCAGTGCTTCACCGCGAAGATCGGCAACAATAGCGGCAAAGCCTTCGCCTTTGATGGTATCAAGCGTTTTGAGCGCGTCGTCGGCTTTTTTCTGCTGAACCTGGATACGCGCCAGACGCAGATTGATCACCGCTTTCAGATTATCGTCACTGGCAGCAGCAAGCCCCTGAGACAGTTGCGCAGCGGCTTTGTCCAGTTCGTTTTTATCAACATACTGCTGAGCCACTTCCAGCGCAGCCAGCGCGCCGTAGGTGTTTTTGTTGTCAGCGGCAAATTTCTCCGCAGCCGTCAGCGTTTGCGGCTGATCGGCACGGATTGCGCTAACGGTATTTTCGTAGTTCAGGGACGAACCGCGAGCAGAGTCAGCCTGATGATTGTTCCAGTAACGCCAGCCTACCAGCGCACCAACACCTAAAATAACCCCTACAACCAGTGCCTTGCCGTTTTCAGCAAAGAAGCGCTTAACCGCATCAACCTGGTCGTGTTCGTTCTCGTAAATTTCCACGCAGTCCTTCTCCTTAGCCCAATAGAGTGCGCAAGTGCGCCGCAACGCCATCCTGCGTTACCGTAGTTTGCTCACCAGAGCGCAGGTCTTTGACTACCACTTCGCCGTTGGCCACTTCGGACTCACCCAGCACCAGTGCGATACTTGCGCCCCACTTATCGGCACGAGCAAACTGTTTTTTAAAGTTGCCGCCGCCGTGGTTGGTCATCAGCTTAACGTCCGGCAGCGCATCGCGCACGCGTTCGGCAAGCTGCATTGCCGCAGACTGCGTATCCGCACCTGAGGCCACCAGGTATATATCGACAACAGGATCGGCTTTAAATTCCGGATTAACTGCCTGAACCAGCAAAACAAGTCGCTCAAGGCCCATCGCGAAGCCTACTGCCGGTGCTGCGCGACCACCCAGTTGCTCGACCAGACCGTCATAACGACCGCCAGCACAGACGGTGCCCTGCGAACCGAGGCTGGTGGTGACCCACTCAAATACGGTGCGGTTGTAGTAGTCCAGACCGCGCACCAGACGCTGGTTAACGGTATAAGCAATGCCCGCCGCTTCAAGCAGCTTGCACAGGCCGGCAAAGTGTTCGCGGGAATCCTCATCCAGGTAGTCACCCAGCGCTGGCGCATCATTCAGCAGCGCCTGTACGTCAGGATTTTTGGAATCGAGTACGCGCAGCGGGTTGCTGTACATACGACGCTTACAGTCTTCGTCGAGCTTCTCTTTGTGCTGTTCCAGGAACGCCACCAGCGCATCGCGATAGTTCGCACGCGCTTCCAGAGAACCGATAGAGTTCAGCTCCAGGGATACGTGCTCAGAAATACCGAGCGCACGCCACCAGCGGGCAGTAAGCATAATCAGTTCAGCATCGATATCTGGTCCTTGCAGACCAAACACTTCCACGCCAAGCTGGTTGAACTGACGGTAGCGGCCTTTTTGCGGACGTTCGTGGCGGAACATCGGGCCGATATACCACAGGCGCTGCTCCTGATTGTACAGGAGACCATGTTCGATGCCGGCGCGTACGCAACCCGCCGTCCCCTCAGGACGCAGGGTCAGGCTGTCGCCGTTGCGGTCCTCAAAGGTATACATCTCTTTTTCAACCACGTCGGTTACTTCGCCGATCGCGCGTTTGAATAACGGGGTCTGCTCTACAATCGGCAAACGAATTTCGCTGTAACCGTAGCTGCCGAGCACCTGCTTCAGTGTGCCTTCAATGCGCTGCCAGATGGCGGTTTCGCCAGGCAGATAATCGTTCATGCCGCGGATGGCTTGAATGTTTTTTGCCACGTTTATTCTCTTTCTATATACAAAAAAGAACCCAAAGAATGGGTTCAATCATACATGGGAAGCAGCCTGCTTCCCATCACGTTATTTTTCAACCTGCTGAACGCTGATGCGCTGCGCTTCGTCCATCATCGTCGCTTTTGCACGAATGCGGGCTTCGAGCTGGTCGATCATGTCACTATTATCCAGACGATCTTTACGAACGCCATCCTCATAGAGACCACTTTTCTTGTTACCGCCGGTCACGCCCAGCGTGGACACCAGCGCTTCACCCGGACCGTTCACCACGCAGCCGATGATGGAAACGTCCATCGGGGTGATGATGTCTTCCAGGCGCTGCTCCAGAGCATTCACGGTGCCGATCACGTCAAACTCCTGACGTGAACAGGTTGGGCAGGCGATGAAGTTGATCCCACGCGCGCGGATACGCAGTGATTTCAGGATGTCGAATCCGACTTTGATCTCTTCCACCGGATCGGCGGCCAGGGAGACACGTAACGTGTCGCCGATGCCTTCAGAGAGCAGCAGGCCGAGACCAATCGCAGATTTTACCGAACCGCTGCGCAGACCGCCCGCCTCGGTGATGCCAAGATGCAGCGGCTGATCGATCTGTTTTGCCAGCAGACGATACGATTCAACGGCCAGGAAGACGTCAGACGCTTTGACGCTCACTTTGAACTGATCGAAGTTAAGGCGATCCAGGTGATCGACGTGACGCATGGCGGATTCGAGCAGCGCCTGCGGCGTCGGCTCACCGTACTTTTCCTGGAGATCTTTTTCCAGAGAGCCAGCGTTTACGCCGATACGGATTGGAATGTTTTTGTCGCGGGCGCAGTCAACCACCATGCGAATGCGCTCTTCGTTGCCGATGTTGCCTGGGTTAATACGCAGACAATCGACACCGTATTCAGCGACTTTCAGCGCGATACGGTAATCGAAGTGAATATCGGCAACCAGCGGAACACTCACCTGCTGCTTGATCAGTTTGAACGCCTCGGCGGCGTCCATGGTAGGCACAGAGACGCGAACAATGTCCGCGCCGACGCGTTCTAATGCTTTGATTTGATTGACCGTCGCTTCTACATCCGTAGTACGCGTATTGGTCATCGACTGGACGGCGATAGGCGCCCCATCGCCGATTGGCACGTTCCCAACGTAAATCCGTTTCGATTTTCTACGTTGAATAGGAGCCTGGTTATGCATGTAAAATCTCCCGCATTGCCCGTCTGTTACTGTGCTGCTGATTGTTCGGCATTAACGGTAAGACGCGCAACCTGGTTAGTTCTGATAAAGCGGCTCAGATCGACAGGTTTTCCTTGATACTGGATCTGTACCGCTGCCGGTGCGCCGATTTTAAGCTTGTAAGGTGCCTGGCCCGTTAGATTTAACGTGCCATCTTTACGTTGCAGGCCGCTGAACAGCTTTTTACCTGTCGCGTCAGTCACTTCCAGCCAGCAATCAGCCGTAAAATTCATCACCAGCGCATTCGGGTCCACGGCAGGTGCCGCCGTGCCAGCCGGGTCAGTTGGCAGTGACGCCGCGGTGTTCTCTGCCGGTGCCGTTGCCGCAGGGGCGGTATCAACATTGGCCTGAGAAGGTGATACGACCGCGTTCTGATCCTGGGTCTGGGTGGCTGGCGCGGTATTCGCCGTCGCTTCTGGCGTCGCCGCTGGCTCGGTTGCAGGCGTGTTGCTTGCTGCCGACTGAGGTTCGCTGGAGGTCGCCCCTTCGGTGCTCAACGGCACGCTTTGCGCGCCGTTATTACCAGACTGATTAAGCTCAGCGGAGGACTGATCGGCCATGGTGGTGATCTCTTCCTGCTGCGCTTTGTGGTTTTGCCACCACCATGCGCCCGTCAGGCCGACAACCACAAACAGGACCAGCCAGGTAAAGCTCATCAGCCAGCCATCGCGTTTTTTACGACGTTTACCCAGAGAGAAGCTTTGCATCGGCGCAACTTTTGCCGCACGCACAGGCGCCTGCTTCTCCATCATCGGCAGTAATTCGTCTTCAGGGATATGAACCAGTTTGGCGTAAGAACGGATATAACCGCGCAGAAACGTTGAAGCCAGATCGGCGGGTGCCTTATCTTCTTCAATATCGCGAACGGTGGAAACCTTCAGGCACAGGCGTTCTGCAACGGCTTGCTGGCTAAGTCCGAGTTGTTCACGGGCGTTGCGAAGACGAACGCCAGTGGAGAGTGCTGCATTTTGATCGTGAGTGGCTTCAGTATTCATTCGCTACAACTACTGGTACGTGAAAATAAGGGTTCAGGTGCCGGTGAGTCACAATGCCACCCGCACCGCGAAACTTTAGGTCAGTTAACCTGGAACAAACAGTATAAGACTGTCGGGCCGCAGATGACAGCGCTGGCAGGCCTTCACGCTAAACTGTTGTTACGTCGTTACATACTGCCCGAAAGTCGTATGAAACGCACCGTAATTATTAATCAGTCGTGATGATTGTGACTGAATATTCAGTAAATTAATGCTTCACGGCGCAAAAAATGCGCCGTGTCTGCATAATAATCAAACGGTTTTAACCGCGATTGACTCACCCTGCATACGCTTACGCAGCGTACGTTTGGTACGGTCAATAACGTCACCCGCCAGCTGGCCACAGGCTGCGTCGATATCGTCGCCACGCGTTTTACGTACGATGGTGGTGAAACCATACTCCATCAGCACTTTTGAGAAGCGATCGATACGGCTGTTCGAGCTACGGCCATACGGCGCGCCCGGGAACGGGTTCCATGGGATCAGGTTGATCTTGCATGGCGTATCTTTAAGCAGTTCAGCCAGCTCATGTGCATGCTCGGTACCGTCGTTAACATGATCCAGCATCACGTATTCAATGGTCACGCGGCCCTGGTTAGCGTTGGATTTCTCCAGGTAACGGCGCACGCCAGCCAGGAAGGTTTCGATATTGTACTTTTTGTTGATCGGCACAATTTCGTCACGGATGGCGTCGTTTGGCGCGTGAAGAGAGATGGCCAGCGCAACGTCAATCATATCGCCCAGTTTGTCCAGCGCAGGCACCACGCCGGAAGTAGAGAGCGTAACGCGGCGCTTGGACAGGCCAAAACCGAAATCGTCGAGCATAATTTCCATCGCCGGAACGACGTTGGTCAGGTTGAGCAGCGGTTCACCCATCCCCATCATCACCACGTTGGTGATTGGACGTGTACCGGTGACTTTCGCCGCGCCCACGATTTTCGCGGCACGCCAGACCTGGCCGATGATTTCCGACACGCGCAGGTTACGGTTAAAGCCCTGCTGCGCCGTAGAACAGAATTTGCACTCCAGCGCACAGCCCACCTGAGAAGAGACGCACAGCGTGGCGCGATCGTCTTCCGGGATATACACGGTTTCAACGCGCTGATCGCCAACGGCAATGGCCCACTTGATGGTGCCATCTGAAGAGCGCTGCTCTTCCACCACTTCCGGTGCGCGGATTTCAGCCACTTCTTTAAGCTTATTGCGCAGCACTTTGTTGATGTCCGTCATGTCATCAAAGTTGTCGCTGCAATAGTGGTACATCCATTTCATGACCTGATCGGCACGAAACGGCTTCTCGCCCATCTCTTTAAAGAACTCGCGCATCTGCTGACGGTTCAGGTCCAGCAGGTTAATTTTTCCATTTTTATTGGGAACCGCAGGAATGGCGACTTCGGAGGTATTCACTAATTCAGACATAATTTTTTCCGGCCTCGTTGTTACACGTTGTGGCCCTTGGTGGGTTGAAAAGAAACGCCCCGGTAAGCAGTCGGCTCGTCCGGGGCGTTGCATTGTACAAAGTCTGGCGCAGGGATGCCACGTTTGCACGCGGCATTTACGAAATTATTAGCGAGTGCGCGGGCACACTTCGCCTTCAGCGAAGAAGAACGCGATTTCGCGCGCAGCAGATTCAACAGAGTCGGAACCGTGGGTGCCGTTCTCGGTGAAGCTGTCTGCGTAGTCGGCGCGCAGAGTACCTGCCAACGCGTTGTCCGGGTTGGTTGCACCCAGCAGATCGCGGTGACGCTGTACCGCGTTTTCGCCTTCCAGTACGGATACCACGATTGGGCCAGAAGTCATGAACTCGACCAGACCGTCAAAGAATGGGCGACCTTCGTGCTCAGCGTAGAAACCGCGAGCCTGTTCAACGGTCAGGTGCAGCATTTTGGTGCCAACGATCTTAAACCCTGCTGATTCAAAGCGAGCGAAGATGCTGCCAATAACGTTTTTTGCCACCGCGTTTGGTTTGATGATGGAAAAAGTACGTTCAATAGCCATTGATAACCTCTGTAAAATGTTCTGTTGTTTTTGCATACCTGAGTATGGTGTGGCGCGGATTATAAAGAGCAATAGCGCCATTGCCTATGGTTATGCATAACATTTTTTTAAAATGAGACGAAGATTAGCAACAGCTCGTATTTCGCATACCGTGTTGATGATGAAAACAGAGCGGGCACTGCTTTTCATCAGACGTAAATGACCAGAAATGACGGTGGCACGTCAGGCAAACGGCTTCATATGCCGGTATGGTCACGCTTTTCGCTGTTCCTTCTGTTTGCGTCACGTTTATCGCCCCATGCTGGCATACCGCTTCGCAGCCGCCGCACCCCGTACAGCGTCCGGTTTCCACGACCAGTTCAGCGTTCTCAAACCGAATCGCGTTTTCCGTACAACTCCGCCAGCACGCGCCGCAGAGTACGCAGGAGTCGGTATCGAGAGTTATCTCTGCCTCGCTAAACGCAGAAAACGCCCTGCGCAGCTCACGCTGACCGGGCACGACGCTACAGACCCGGACATCCTCACGGGGAACGCGCATCAGCGCACGCCGGGCGGTATTAACCTCGTTGACGGGTATATGTTTAAACGCCCACGCCGCTTCGCCGCGTCGACGAAGCGCCAGATTCAGCCGGGCAATCGCCAGCAACCAGTCAGGATTCTGCTCCGCGTCGATACTGATAAAACGAACGTGGTACTGCGCGTGCCACAGCAGAAGCTCATTCACCCCTGGCGCACGATCAGTAAACGGCCCAACAAGCGTATCGCCACTCAGAAAGCGTTTTCGCGGCGTGATGCCGGTGATGGCCCCAGCGGGGCAGACGAACAGGCAGTCACCGCATTCAATACAGCGGCTGTCATCAACCGAGACGCCGGTGTCGGTAAAAGAAAAAGCCTGCACGGGACAGACGTCCGCGCAGGCGAGGCAGGAAGAGTGGCGAAAACGGCGACGGACGCACGCATGCGTCACGTCCATCGCCGGGGCAAAGGTTAATCCGCCCATCAGCCAATACTGAAGAAAACAAAGCGCAGCATCAGCTCACCCACAATTAGCAAAGCGCTGCCCAACAGCATTGTGCCTCGCGCCGCTTTTAAGCCGCCCGCAGCAAAGCACAGCATACCCGCAACGGATACGCACCAGCTCAGCAGATGAACGGTTCGCAGTTGCTCCAGCATCTGTAGCGGTGCGTGAGGGAACGTCACCACGGTGTGGTCCATAGCCGTAATATCTGCCAGCCAGACGGGCTGCATCACCAGACGCACAAGCACCAGCAGCGTGATAATGACAACCGCCGCACGCACGGTTGACTGGCAACGCGTCCCAACGACCATGCAGGCTGAACCGATAATCCCCACCGAACCGATAAACAGCACCAGAGTGTTAACATGCTGCCATGTCACCACGGATGCGTGCATGTAGATCTGCGCCATGCAGAACACGTCGATCAGACCTACCAGACCTGCCACAACCAGCAGTGGCTTCCAGCCAGGCTTTTTGACAATCATCAGCAGCGTTGCGAAGCCAAGCGCCGCAAGATAAAGACTGGCAAAGATAATCTCACGGCTCAGCCAGGAGCTGGATACGTGGCGCAGCGCGTTAAGAGCATTAAGCGGATAGCCCATGTGCAGCGCGGAGGCGAGCAGCCCCAGGCTCGCCAGCACAAACGCTCCGGCTGCCGGCAGCAGCACGCTGCGTTGCGTGCTTCCGAACGCCAGCCACAGCGTAACGCCAACCGATCCTTGCAGGAACAACGTAAAAATCAGCAGCGGTAACTCATGCATGACGTTTCCCCTCTTTCTCTGCGCCCTGATGCGCTTTGATCACCAGGTTTGGTTTGGTGATGGAGGAATCAGGCAGGCCTTTCACATCACAGACCGCACCATACTTCGCCCGCAGTTCATCAATCGGCCCGAATTTAATCGCTTCGAGTGGACAGGTTGCCACACAGACGGGCTGCTCTCCCTTCGCCTGGAGATCCACGCAGAAATCACATTTGGACATCTGCCCGGTCTGCTCGTTGAGCTGTGGCGCGCCGTAAGGGCAAGACCATGCGCAGTAGCCGCAGCCGACGCACTTATCAGTATCAACGCGCACAATGCCGTCTCCCGGACGCTTGTGCATCGCCGTGGTCGGACAGTTTTTAGTGCAGATTGGGTCTGCACAGTGGTTACAGGAAATAGAGAGCGTGTAGGCAAACACATTGTTGCTGACGCCGCCCTGCCCGGTTGGGATGAAATTCCCGCCATTGACTTCGTAAACGCGACGGAAACGACGTCCGACCTCAAGGTTGTTTTTATCTTTGCACGCCACCTGGCATGCCTTGCAGCCCGAGCAGCGAGAAGAGTCGATATAAAAACCCAGCTGTTTGTCGCTCACCGGTGCGTAATGTTTAAACTGACTCATGCTTTAGCTACCTCCACCAGCATAGTTTGATGGGAATTCCCTTTCGCAAGCGCAGTAATACGGGCGGAACTGAGCACGTTCGCGCAGCCGCCTTTATCGATACCCTGCTCGTCCGGCTGCCACCAGGCGCCTGCCTGCATGGCCACCACGCCTGGAATGATGCGCGGCGTGACCTCCGCCGGGATCTCGCAAATGCCGCGCGCGTTATGAATACGCACGGTATCCCCCTGCGCAATGCCGCGCTTTTGCGCATCCTGCGGGTTGATCCACAGCTTTTGCTGCTGCGCCTCAATTAACCACGGGTTGGCGTACTGGGTGGAGTTAGCGCGGTTTTTCCCTTTCCAGGTGATCAGCTGGAGCGGGAAGGTTTTCGCCAGCTCGTCTTCCGGCCCTTCATGGGCAGGCACGTAGTGCGACAGCGCCGGAATTTCCGGGTGATGCATGTCGTACAGACGCTTCGAGAAGATCTCAATTTTTCCGGACGGCGTCGGGAACGGATGATTCTGCGGATCGCGAATGTTGTCTTCAAAGGCAACGTACGGCGCGCTTTTGAAAAGATGCTGACGCGTCTTCTGTAGCGTCGCGAAGTCCGGCAGGTTTTCATCCGGCATGGACAGCCGCGTCTGCTCCCAGATGTGCTCAATCCACGCTTTTTCGTCACGGCCCTCGCTGAACGCTGGCTCGACGCCAAGCTTAGCAGCGACCTCCCGCAGCCAGTCGTAGTCTGAACGGCGTTCAAATTCAGGTTCAATGAGCTTTTCTGACAGGATCAGATAGCTTGCCGTGCCCCAGGTTTCGCCGATATTCCAGCGTTCCATAAAGCTGGTTTCCGGCAAAAGGAGGTCGGCGTATCTGGCGCTAGGCGTCATAAACAGATCGCTTGCGACGATAAACTCGATTTTCGACTCGTCTTCCAGGACACGGGTTGCCTGATGAAGATCCGGGTTCTGGTTAGCCAGATAATTGCCCGCCAGCGAGAACAGGATGCGGATATTGCTGTCCAGCTTCTCAGCATCCTTCAGGCCATCTTCCGCGGTTACCTTAGAAGCATCATCAGCAGCCTGCACCCAGTTCATGACCGAAATTTTGGCTTTGACCGGGTTGTCCGGCATCTCTGGCCCGGCCGCAAATTTGCGGTTTGCGCAGCCTCCATAGCCTGCTGCCCAGCCGCCTTTCACCCCAACGTTACCCGTCAGCGTGGCCAGTATCGTCGAGCCGCGCGCGGTGCGCTCGCCGCAGTTGTGACGCTGCGGTCCCCAGCCCTGGATCAGCGCGGCGGGTTTGGTGGTTGCGTAGTCGCGCGCCAGCTGACGAATAGTTTGTGCAGGCACGTGAGTGATTTTCTCTGCCCACTCGGGCGTTTTCGCCACGCCATCCTTTGCACCGCTCAGGTAAGCCATCAGGGATTCATTGGCCGGAACGCCTTCTGGCATGGCGTCTTCGTCAAAGCCCAGGGTGTAGCGTTGAATAAAGTCGCGATCGTGCAGATTCTCCGTGACGATCACATACATCATCGCGTCCATCAGGGCGTTGTCCGTGGCAGGAAGCAATGGGATCCACTGATCGGCAAGGGAGGAAACCGTATCGGAATAGCGTGGGTCAACAACGATAAAGCGCGTGCCGTTTTGCTTCATCTTCTGGTAGAAGTGGTTGCTGTGCCCGAAGATGGTTTCCGTCGGGTTATGCCCCCAGAGAATGACCAGTTTGGTGTCCAGCAGCGTGTCCAGAGAGCTGCCGCTGGCGGCGGTGCCATAGGTATACGGCGTTGCCGCCGCCGTGTTACCCATACTGACCGAGTGATAGCTTTCGAGATAGCCGCCGGTTAAGTTGAGCAGACGACGAACCATTTTATCGCCGGAAAAGGTCCCGCCGGACACCGCGGTGCCCACATGAACATAGCGTGACGCAGCACCGTATTTTTGCGTAATAGTTTTTAATTGATTCGCAATAAGGGTGGTGGCTTCATCCCAGGTAATACGTTCGAATTTTCCTTCGCCACGTTTACCCACGCGTTTCATTGGATATTTAAGCCGATCGGGATGATAAACAAATTTCCGATAAGCCCGACCACGAACGCAGGCGCGCATCACTGGCATCTGCGGATCCAGCGCGTTATCCGGTCGCGTTGAAATTCGGGTCACAACGCCATCACTGACGTGAGCACGAATATCACACTTGCCGCCGCAGTCAAACGTACTACAGGTTTGCACCACTTTTTCTTCAGGCGTAGCGTCTGAAACCGCCGCGTCCTGTGCCTGTACTTTGCCGGTTTTGACGACAAACGGCAGGGCGGCGAGCGCCGACCCTGCCTGAATAAAATGACGCCGGGATATGGCGGGAATAAGCCCTTCTCCCTGATGTTTATTTTTTTTCATTGCTCGTTCCTTCAAATAAAAACGCATTCTCGTTTTTTTTCAGGAACGAATATTGATAATTATCAAGCTAACTCTTGAGGAGTAACACTTAGCGATCTAATTCAAAATTCACCGTCACCGTTTGTCCTGTTTCATCTAATACAATTAATTGATATTTACCAGGCAAATATAATTGCAGTGAATAATTCTTCTGATGCCCGTCCAGCGGTTCGCCATTCAAAAACCACCATCGTTGCCCCTCCCCGCCGCTGGTTAAAACATTGAGGGTAATATTTTTCTCACCTGGAAGACGTTTAATTACCGCCCCTTCTCTGACGCCTGACAACATCAGCGGCGCCGCATTATGGTTATCCAGCGGAGGGCAAATTGCTGAACGGGCGGGGAGACGAGCAGCCCGTTTTTCGGCAGCAGGCAGCCAGGGCTCCAGCGGCAGCGGCCAGACATCCAGCACTTTTTCTGTCGCATCAGGACAATCCGCCGCAACGCGTTTGCCTTCTTTATCCAGCCAGACCGGGAAACGGATCCCGCGAATACCTTCCTGTTCCGGC
Source organism: Enterobacter cloacae complex sp. IR5450 (assembly GCF_049238665.1). Taxonomy (NCBI): domain Bacteria; kingdom Pseudomonadati; phylum Pseudomonadota; class Gammaproteobacteria; order Enterobacterales; family Enterobacteriaceae; genus Enterobacter; species Enterobacter cloacae complex sp. IR5450. Next base: position 51,887 of record NZ_JBMKIC010000005.1, on the reverse strand, counting down.
AGCAGCAGCGTAGGCGGTTCACTGCCTTCCAGCAGCCAGGTTGACAGCCGACGCCGACAGTTTTCGCTCCCTTCAGGCAGGGACTGGCCCCCCGGCCAGCAAATCACGCCCCGTCCTACGCTTGCGGGACGCGGATCGCGCGGCAGGCGCGCTTCATCCACCATCGAGCGGGACTGAAGCATGTTATTGACCTGATTCAGGAGCGGTACCGCGCTGGCGAAACCAAACTGCCCGGCAACGGGCGTGCCGTCCGGGCGTCCGGTCCAGATTCCGATGACATAGCGGGCATTCAGGCCGATGGCCCAGGCATCCCGGTAGCCATAGCTGGTGCCCGTTTTCCACGCCAGCGGCGCAACCTGGGGCAGCGCACTGTCCGGCAGGGGCTGTGCTTCATTAGCGAGAATGCGACGAATAATCCACGCCGCCCCCTGCGATAACAGCGGACGTTCGATCAGCGGATCGCCCGGCTGTAAACGCAGCCGGCCCGCCTTACCCTGACGCGCAAAGGCGCTATAGGCGGCAGCGATATCAGCCAGGCGTGCGCCTGCGCCCCCCAGGATCAGAGAGAGGTTGGGCTGTGCCCCCGCAGGCAGAATGAGCGGTAATCCCGCGTTGCTCAGCATTCCGGCAAAACGTTTTGGGCCGTACGCTTCCAGAACCTGCACCGCAGGCAGGTTGAGGGAACGCACCAGGGCTTCGCTCATACTGACCGGCCCATGGAAGCCGCTGTCAAAGTTGCCGGGACGATAATCCCCCGTTTTTCTTGGAACATCCTGTAATAACGAAGCGGGATGGATCAGACCATCGTCCAGCGCCATGCCATAGATGAATGGTTTGAGAACCGATCCCGGCGATCGGATCGCATTGACCATATCTACGTGGCTGAAACGGCTGTCATCATTGATATCTACCGAGCCTACCCAGCCACGCACTTTCATGGATGTATGATCCACGACGATCATCGCCAGCGAACTGCGGGCGGGCAGGCGTGATTTCCAGTTCATTGCCAGCTCTTCAAGCTGTCGTTGCAATGCTGCATCCAGCGTGGTGACTATTTTTGTGTCACGACTTTTACTCAGCATCATGCGGGAAAAGAGCGGCGCCAGTTGCGGCATCTGCCGGGGGGCCAGCCAGACCGGCTCTTCACGGGACTCTTTCACCTGCTTCTCAGACCAGACGCCCTGAGTCAGCATGCGGTCGAGTACTTTGTTCCGCGCCGCTTCGGCACGTTCCGGCCAGCGGTCCGGGCGCAGACGGCTGGGTGCTTGTGGTAGTACAGCCAGCAGCGCCGCGTCGGAATAGCTCAGCTGAGACGGCGGTTTGCCAAGGTAAGTCCAGCTTGCCGCGCCCACGCCCTGCAACGTGCCGCCAAACGGGGCACGGTTCAGATACAGCGTCAGGATTTCACGCTTGGAGAGATGCCATTCCAGCTGCATCGCCCGCCACAGCTGACGAATTTTACCGCCAAAGGTTCGCGGATGCGGATCCAGAAGGCGTGCCACCTGCATGGTAAGCGTGCTCCCGCCAGAAACCACTCTCCCGGAGGTGAGATCCTGCCAGGCGGCACGCATTACAGATAGCGGATTGACGCCCGGGTGATCCCAGAACCAGCGATCTTCATACTGGATCAGCGCCTCAAGATAGCGTGGGGAAACCTCTTTAATGGTAACCGGATAGCGCCAGATGCCTTCGCTGTCGGCAAAACGCCACAACGGAACACCCTGCTCATCCACCACCACTCGCGCAGGGTTGACCTCTTTCAGGGGCAACGGCCACACGCGGTCAGCGACGACAATCAGCCCCCCTGAAACGAGAAGCGCTCCCGCCAGCCACAGCCAGCGGGAGCGAATCAGGCGTGCTATCCGCATCTTACGGAACAACGATCAGCGGGCCACTGGCCGCCCCCGTTGCCCGCCACTGCGGAACGTACATGGACTCGACCATCGGAACAGGCACCTGGTAGGTTCCCGGCGTAACGGCACGGGCCAGGTAAACCAGCGTGACCGGCTGACCTTCATTGACCGGCACCGCGGCCACAAAGCGATCGTCGCGGAATTCCATGTGCTGAATATCAGACTGTTGCATCTGATTCAGCAGGTTTTGCACTTCACTGCCGCTGTCCTGCAAGCTGGCGCTGCTGCTCGCAAGATTCTGGTTTTCCAGCTCCAGACCTGCCGGGAGCAGATCCACCACCAGCGCATCCGGCACGTTCTGGCTGGCCTTCACTTCCAGCCATACCAGAACCAGTTCACCGCTCTTCAGAGAAGAGAGCGACTTGCTGCTGCCATCTGTCGCCAGGATATGACGTTCAATCTGCAAGACATTCGAGGATGGCTGAGGCGCATACTCCGGATAGCCAGTAGTATCCAATCGTACCCACAGCGGCGTAGTGCCGGTATTCGTCATCTGCAACGCACCAATCTGATCGCCGTTCAGGTTTTCTACCTGCGCTTTATCACTGCTCTGGGTCTGTTCAGAGAGGGAGGTCGTTGCCTGCCACGCACCTGACAAGGTTTGCAGTGATCGTCCGGCCAGGAACAGCGCATTGCTCTCCTGGGTAGACAGCCAGCGCTGGCTGAACGCGTCTTCAGATAACGCGTTCAGCAGCCTGTTTTGAGCATCCGGCAGCAGCTTGTACTCTTCCAGCAGCGAGAGCATCAGGGCATTATCACGCAGCTGGCTGCCGTAATCCGCCATCCAGTTTCGGCTGTCGTTACGGGGTGTTTTGAGAGCCAGATCCAGCGCCTGCTGGCTGCGCGGTGCATCCCCCATCAGTTTGAGTGCCATGCCCAGCTGCATCAACGGAAGCCCGGAAGCAGCCTGAGCGTGGCGCTCCCAGATTTCACGCAGCGCACCGAGCGGCGCTTTTTGCTGACGCGCCAGCACCAGCGAAGCATACGCCAGGACAGCAAATTTGCTGGCCTGGGTGTCGTCGCTGTAGCGGATGGACATCATGCCCGGATCCTGTAAATAGCGCAGCAGTCGGCTGTTGGCGTTATTCACCGCCTCGGCAGGCACGCTGTAACCCTGCTCCCCTGCCCGCACCAGGAAGTCCGTGACATAGGCGGTCAGCCAGTACTCTTCCGGGCCGTTTTTATCCCACAAGGCAAAACCGCCATCGTCACGCTGCATTTGCAGCAGACGGGAGATCCCGATATCAATGGCCGCACGGCGTTTATCGTCGGTATCGCCTTTAATGCCCAGTGCCTTCAGCTGTGCCGCGTTGGTGTAGAGGGACGGGAACAGGCCGCTGGTGGTCTGCTCAAGACATCCATACGGATAGGCCTGAAGTTCACGTATGTAGCGCGCCAGGTTCAAAGGTGGTTTACCGCTGAGCAACAGCTGCCCCTGTAGCGTGGCAGGCGAGAAACCTTCGATATGCTGTGCTGGCGCACTCCAGGATTCGCCAGGATTCAGCATCGTGCCCGTATTCACGGTTTGCGCCGGGAATGCGGGACGCACGCCAATTTTCCAGCTCTTCTGCTGCGGCGCAAACGTCTCACCTGGGAGCTGAAGGCCCGTCACCTGAGCAGTCACTTGCCCATCGCCATAGCCCTCCAGGGCACGCACCGGTATAAACAGGGTGCTACGTGCGCCAGGCGGCAGCTTAACCGGCTCTGGCTGAGCACCTTCGAGCGACAACTTACCGGCTGCGGTTAACGCAATGCTCAGCGTTTGCGGCTGGTCAGTCAGGTTAGTCAGGTCCAGCGTCAGGCGGGAGGTATCGCCACTTGCGAGGAACCGCGGCGTGTTAAGCTCGGTGATAATCGGAGCCGCCACAATGATTTTGCTTTCGCTGCTGCCGAAATCGTCTTCCGTCCAGGCCTGCGCCATCAGACGCAGTTCACCGTTGAAATCGCCAATCGGCAGCGTGATGGTACCTTCGCCGTTGGCATCAAGCGTAACCGGCTGCGCCTGCTGGGCAATAATGGTGACATGGTTCACCGGTGGCTTACCGCCGCGTTTCAGTTCATCGCCGTCTCCGCCAAAGCGCAGTGCGGCCAGACGTCCCTGACCTTCAATCACCTGGCCGTAAACATCATAGATGTCCGCGCCATAGCGCTTCTGACCGAAGAAAGCTTGCCACGGATCCGGCGTGACGTAGTCGGTAATGTTCAGCACGCCGCTATCGACAGCCGAGACCAGCACGTTCACCTTCTGTGGCACAGCCCCCTCTTTTACGCTGGCTTTCACTTTCACAGAAAGCGTCTGGTTCGGACGCATTTTTTGCGGGTTATCCAGTGCGATGTTCAGGCGACGATTTTCGTCCCCCATTGGCAGATGCAGCAGGCCAACCGCCCGTTTTGGCGTGGCGGATTTTGATTTATCGCCAGGACGAACCACCAGCGTGCTGAGATAGAGATCGTGACGTTTCCAGGCCTTGTCGACCGGGATAGCGAGATTCAGACCGTTAGCCGGTACGTCGATCTCTTTCCACCACAGCGGCCCTTCACTGGACTCGATCATCGCATAGCCCTTGCCTGCGGCCGGCGCGGCGATGTGCAGTTGGATGGTATCGCCTGGCTGATAGGATGGCTTATCCAGTTTCAGCGTCACGCGGTCAGGGCGCGCGGCCCCGGTGCCGTCGCTGTTATCCTGCCAGCTGTAGCCTGCCCAGAAGCGCACGCTGCTGACCATGTCATCAGGGGCTTTCACTTCCAGACGGTATGAGCCCCACTCCACCGGGAAGGTGACTTTACCGGTTTCATCGGCCTTGAGGTTTAGCTCCTGCTCGCCCTCAACCAGATCTTTTTGATCAAACTGAGACTGCCAGCCCTCACTCTCGGACCAGTTCCAGAAGTAGTCACGACGCTCGCGAATCAGTCGTACCTGTAATCCGGAAACGGCCTTTTTGGCTCCGCTGGCATCGGCATAGACGATGTCGAAGCTGGCGTTGCCGTTCTCGTCGACGATCGGCTGGTTGATGGTAGTATCGGTGCGGTAGTCGTAAACCGCCTTGCTGGCGAACTGAGGGCGAATACCCGGCAGCTCAGCCGCCGGCCAGATGGACTGCTCAGCACGACGCGTCACCGGACGCCCACCTGATTCCAGCAGGCTGGCCTGCAAAATCAGTTGCAGCGGCGAGTGCACCTCTTTCCACTGGCTTTCGGTGGTAACCTGTCCGCGCCCCTGTTCGTCCAGCGTAAGCTGTACTTCATCCAGGCTGCGGCTCAGGTTCTCCTCGGCAATATCACCGAACTGGAAGCCAGGCAGCCCAGGCACCGCGTCACGTAGCGGACGCAGGAAAAGCTGGCCTTGCAGAGAATTGCCGTTAGCTGGCGCGCCGTACAGGTAATAGCCCACAACGTTAAAGTCCACATCCTCCTGCGGGGAAACCGGCGTTTTTTGCCCGGTCAGATTCAGCGCCATGCGCTCAGGCATAAAATCTTCGACGTGGAAATCCCACATGCGCTGTTGGTTATCCCCCGTATTCGCGCGAATATGCCACATGCCGGTCTGGGCGCCGCTATCAAGCGAATAGTTGAAGCGATAAAGGCCGTTCTCAGGTTGCACAACGACCGTACGCGCTACCTGGCCGTCCGGACGCAGCACGTCAAGTTTTACCGGCTGCTCGGGAAGCGGTTTGCCATCGCTGTCGCGAAGCAGGCCGTTCAGGATCACCGTTTCACCCGGACGATAGAGATCGCGCGGGCCAAACATAAAGAACTGTTTGCTGTAACCCGGGTTACCGGCGATATCAAACTCCGCCAGATCCAGCGCCGGAAGTTTGAGATCAAGAAGCGTGGTCTGGCCATCTTTACTGGCCAGGATCAGCGCGGCTTCTTTATCGGTTTCCAGTTTCGCATGACCATCGGCGTCGCTGTTCGCCTCGGCCAGAGTCTGCCCTTTATCGTTCAGAAGGGTAATGGTCACGCCTGACTGCGCCGCACCGTTTTCAAGACTCTGGGTGAAGATGTCCAGGCGGTTATGATAACGGTGAGCGGACAGCCCAATATCACTTAAGGTAAAGAGCGTCGCGGCGTTACTGTAGTTATAGTGACCAGCCTGATTCATCACGGCGATATAGACGCCAGACTGCTGGAGCGGCTTAATATCTTTGAGCGGCAGGAGCAGTTTTTCACGCGTGTTGCGCGCCGGGTTGAGGTCGAAACGGCCGGTGTAGACCAGTTCCGCCATCTTCAGCAGATTGTCAGATTCCCAGTTGGTCAGCGAGTTACGGTACTCCCACTGGCTGACAAACGAGGCCAGCGACTCCGGCTTAACGCGGTAGAAGTTCACGTCCACATTGTTGACGTTGAGCGCCATCACCGGCAACCCTTCCACCACTTTACCCGGCAGCAGCGATCCGCGGCTGGCGAATCCGACCGTCGGTTCAACATCCCGGGTGGTGATCGCTTTTTCATAGTCAATGCCGAATGTCGCTTTGTTCAGCGCCAGCAAATCACGTTCGACGGTGACAACCAGATTACGATTCGGCTCCAGATGGCGCAGGCGCAGCTCTTTCAGATTGGGGGCCAGTTCCCAGGCGCCGTCCACTTTGCCGCTTTTTTTATCCACCACATGTACCGTTTTCGCAAAATCCTGGCTGGGATCCAGCGGTACAGAGAAGGTCAGAACCAGCGTCGCGGCGCCGTCGAGTTGCACTTCAGAGGCATCCAGCAGCGTCAACGCCTTACCCTGACTCTGCGCGGCCAGCTTAGCCAGCTTTTCAGGATCCGGTGTTGCCGGGGTTTTCTTTTCTGATGCAGTAGACGCTGCGGGGGCAGCGGCCTGAGGTTTGTCGTCGCTGTTATCACAGCCGACAAGCGTAAAGGTGGTGAGCAGCGCGAGAGAGATCGCAGCTAAGCGAAACGGTTTCATCCTGTATCCCTGGCCTGAGGGGCCTGTTGGTCATCGTCCGGATAAGTATTATCCGCAAGTTTCGTTAATACAAAAAGTCCAATTTTATAATCTGGAAAGCACCTCGCAGAATGGCATCACGCCGCTACGCCGTGATGGAACCGCGATCACAGCGCATAACGTCACATGTTACCTTTCACGTCATTTGTTTTTAAAACAAGAAGATAGCTGGATAAGCTCGCATCAGGCCTGCTAGTTTTATGACCATGACGCACCCTGAGTGCGCGGTTCAATAAGAGAGAAAGCCATGAAACGAGCCGTGAACGCCCTACAAAATTTCGGAAAATCACTTTACGGACCTGTACTTATCTTACCCATCGTAGGCCTGTTTATCGCCTTTGGGAATGTGCTGGGTAACGGCAATCTGGCCGAGTACCTGCCGTTTCTTGGCCACCCGCTGATCCAGAGTGTCGGCCAGCTGATCGCCAAGTCTGCCGTGTCGGTGCTGGTCAACCTGGCGCTGGTGTTTGCCGTTGGTATCCCCATTGGACTGGCAACCCAAGACAAAGGCTACGCGGCGCTGATTGGGCTGGTAACTTTTATCGTGTTTATCAATGCCATGAACGTGACGTTACAGCTTCAGGGGGAACTGGCCCCTGCGGAACAGATGAAAGCCGCCGGACAAAGCATGGTGCTGGGCGTCCAGGTGCTGGAAATGGGCGTTTTCGCCGGGATCCTGACCGGGGCGCTCTCCGGTTATCTGTACAACAAATATTCCGGTGTCCAGTTTAACGGCGCGATGGCGATTTACTCCGGCCACTGCTTTGTCGCGATTGTAATGCTGCCTGTCTCTATGCTGCTCGGCGTGATCATGAGCGAACTCTGGCCGTACGCACAGCATGGAATAAGCGCCCTGGCGCTGGCGATCAAAGGGTCCGGTCCGTTTGGCGTGGCGATCTACGGTTTCCTTGAACGCATTCTGGTGCCGACGGGCCTGCATCATCTGGTCTATACGCCGTTCCTGTATACCGAACTGGGCGGTACGCAGGAGGTGTGCGGTACGGCTTACCAGGGCGCGCGCAATATCTACTTCGCCGAGATGGCCTGCCCGGACGTGAAGCAGCTCAGCAGTACCGTGGTGTGGGATGCGCGCGGCATCAGCAAAATGTTTGGCCTGCCGCGGCGCTGGCGATGTATATGACCGCCAGGCCAGAGCGTAAAGCGGCGGCGAAAGCGATTCTGATCCCGGCGGCGCTGACCTCGCTGCTGGTCGGCGTAACCGAGCCGATTGAGTTCTCCTTCCTGTTTGTCGCCCCGCTGCTGTTCGTGGTGCATGCGGTGCTGACCGGTATCGGCATGATGCTGTTCTCGCTGTTTGGCGTTCACGCCATCGGCGCCAACGGGATTATCGATTTCATCCTCTACAACCTGCCGCTCGGCACGGAGAAGTCCAACTGGCCCATGTACATCGTGGTCGGGCTGATCATGTTCGCTCTTTATTTCGTGGTATTCCGCTTCCTGATCCTGCGCTTCAACATGAAAACGCCGGGGCGTGAAGATGAGGACCAGGAGACACGCCTTTACAGCAAGCAGGAGTACCAGGCGAAGGGCAATAACGACGGGCTGGGCGAATCGATCGTTGTGGGTCTGGGCGGTCGGGAAAATATAGAGGTAGTGGATAACTGCTACACCCGCTTACGCGTCACGGTGAAGGACGTCGCCATCATCGACGAACCGCGCCTGAAAGCGACCGGCGCGAAAGGGATAATCAAACAAGGTAACAACGTTCAGGTGGTCTACGGGCTGCATGTCAAAAAAATGCGAGAAGCCGTTGAGACGTTTCTCTGAAAGGAGCTAAAGATGTTTACACCCCCATTTATTCTGTCGATTGCTGGCGGCGGTAGCACTTACACGCCAGGTATTGTGAAAAGCCTCATGGTGCGTCTGCACGATTTCCCTCTGGCAGAGATCCGCCTGTATGACATTGACGAGGCGCGCCAGAACACCATCGCGCCCGTGGTGGAGAAGGTTATTCGCGACCACAGCCAGAGCATCAAATTTACGGTCACCAGCGACCCAGAAGTGGCCTTTAGCGGCGCGCATTTTGTCTTCGCCCAGATGCGCGTCGGGCAGTACAAAATGCGCGAGCAGGAGGAAAAAATTCCGCTGCGCCACGGGGTGGTCGGCCAGGAGACCTGCGGGCCCGGCGGGCTGGCATATGGCCTGCGCACGATCCTGCCGATGGTGGAGCTTATCGATCTGGTCGATCGCTACGCGCACGAGAAAGCCTGGATCGTGAACTACTCCAACCCGGCGGCGATTGTCGCTGAGGGCGTGCGTCGCCTGCGCCCCAACGCACGCGTGCTGAACATCTGCGATATGCCGGTTGCCGCGATGCGCAATATGGGTGCCATTCTGGGCGTGGATCGTCATAAACTGGAGGTGGACTATTTTGGCCTAAACCACTTCGGCTGGTTTACCCGCGTGCTGGTGGACGGCGAAGACAAGCTCCCGGCGCTGCGTAAGCATATCGCGAAGTTTGGCCTGCTGACGGAAGATGCCGCAAAAACCGACCCGCAGCATTCCGATCCGTCATGGGTGAAAACCTGGCGCAACATCAAGCCGATTATGGATAACTTCCCGGAGTACCTGCCGAACCCGTATCTACAGTACTACCTGATGCCAAACCAGATTGTGGAGCATCAAAACCCGGACTATACCCGCGCCAACGAAGTGATGAACGGGCGCGAGAAAAAGCTGTTCGCCGCCGCCGAAGAGTACCAGCGCAGCGGGATCTTACCGGACGCCTTCCACGTAGGTGTTCACGGCGAATTTATCGTCGATGTCGCCTGCTCGCTGGCATTCAACCTGCGCCAACGCCATCTGGTGATGGTGGAAAACCGCGGGGCGATTACCAACCTGCCGTACGATGCGGTGGTGGAAGTGCCTGCCTATATCACTTCCGAAGGGCCGGAGCCTGTCCGCGTGGGTCTGGTGCCGCTGTTCCACCAGACGCTCCTGCAACAGCAGCTGGCCTCTGAACAGCTGCTGGTTGAGGCAACCATCGAAGGCAGCTACGAGAAAGCGTTGCAGGCGTTCACTCTGAACCGCACCGTGCCGACCATGGAGCACGCGAAAGCGATTCTGGATGAGATGATCGAAGCCAACCGCGACTACTGGCCTGCGCTGCAAAAGGCCTGGCAGGACGGTGAAGCGGTGAATAAATAGGGGCTTGCTCGCGAGTTGAACGTGGTGAGCTTGTCGGTGTCAGAAAAAACACCGACAATCCTTTTTTACGGAAAAGAATGGAGGCAACCATGTCCACCTCATATTTTGTCGCTGCCGACTGGCTGATTGAGCACGGCGACGACCCGGAAGTTCAGATTATCGACGCGCGCATGGCCCCTCCGGGCCAGGAGCATCGTGACGTTCCCGCTGAATACCGGGCAGGGCACCTGCCTGGCGCGGTATTTTTTGATATCGAAGCCCTCTCCGATCACACCTCTTCCCTGCCGCACATGCTGCCTCGCCCGGAAGCGTTTTCCGTGGCGATGCGCGAGCTGGGCATCAGCAAAGATAAACATCTTGTTGTTTACGATGAAGGTAATCTGTTTTCCGCGCCGCGAGCGTGGTGGATGCTGAAAAACTTCGGCGTGGAAAAGGTATCGATTCTGGCGGGCGGACTTGCAGGCTGGAAGCGCGACGAACTACCGCTTCAGCAGGGTGACGTCACGCTGCCGGAAGGGGAATTTGATGCCACGTTTGACGCTAACGTGGTCAAGCGCCTGACCGACGTGCTGGTCGTGAGCCACGAAAACACGGCGCAAATCGTCGATGCGCGTCCCGCTCCACGTTTCAACGCAGAAGCGGACGAGCCGCGACCGGGACTGAAACGAGGACATATCCCGGGGGCGCTGAACGTGCCGTGGGGCGATCTGGTGTTTGAAGGCGAGCTGAAAACCACCGATGAATTGCGTGCCATTTTTGAACGTCAGGGCGTGGATTTGCATCGTCCGGTTATTGCAAGCTGCGGCTCCGGCGTAACGGCCTGCGTGGTGATCCTGGCGCTGGCAACCCTTGGCGCAAATGACGTGACCCTGTACGACGGCGCCTGGAGTGAATGGGGTGCACGGGACGATCTGCCGGTTGAACCGGCGAAATAATGGATAACCGCCTGGCAACGCTGTTAACGCGCGGGTCGTCGCTGACCCGCGCGGAGTATCGCGTCCTCGCCCACCTCACTGAGCATCCATTGCTGGTGGGCAACATCACGGTGCGCGAGCTGGCGCAGGCGACATTTGTCTCTACCGCGACGATTATGCGGCTGTGCCAGAAGCTGGGGTTTAGCGGCTTTAGCGAGTTTATCTGGCACTGCAAGCAGTTGCTTTCTGACACGCCGCATATCACCGTACAGCCTGGGCAACATGCGGAAATGCCCGCGCTTTTTACCCGGTTCGTTGCCAACTATCAGCAGACCTTCCAGTGGGTCACTCAGGACAAACGCCAGCAGTTTGCCAGCCTGCTGCGCCAGAAAGAGAGCTTCTTTCTCTACGGCGCCGGGTTTTCGTACCTTTTTGCCGAGTACCTGACCAAGAAGTTGCAGGTGCTGGGAAAAACGGCCTTCATCTCCGGGCCGGGAGACAGCCGGAATATTTTTCTCAGCAACGCCGCGCGCTATCAGGTGTTTATTGCCGTTTCACGCAGCGGCGAAACGGAGCAGGTACTGGATAAAGCGCGGATCGCCAAAAACGTCGGCATGACGATCGTCGCGTTTACCCGCGCGTCGGCCAATACGCTGGGGGGTATGGCGGACGTGCATTTTGCCCTCTATGACGAAGCGGTACATTTCGCAGCCGAAGCCGCAGGGGTAACGTCGTTTGAGTCGAATCTGGTGCTGCTGATGGATTTACTGCTGCTGGAAGCAACGGGGTGAAGATCACCCCGCTGTAATCAGATAATGCGGTTGGTCTTGAGATCGCGCAGGAAGCCGCCCCAGCGACGCTCGTAGAACGGGGTGATGTGCTCGGTAATAAAGTGGCTGATCCCCTTCTCACCTTTCTTCACCTGACAGATATCAATCGGCTCATCGCCCGGCAGGGTGTCGGTTGCCACGCTTCCCGCCGCCTGGATGATCTCGTCGATATCGCCGTCGGCCTCAATCCCTATCAGCAGAACAGGCTTTTCGTCAGCGCTCTCTTTGATCGAGCAGAGAAACGCGCGTTTTACCGGCTTGATGGTTTTAAACAGCGTGGTCAGGGAGTCAATCATCTGCGCGGGCGGCTCGGCCACTTCAGAAAGCAGCAGCGTTTCGCCCCCTTCCAGCACCTCCTGAGTGCTGAGCGGGTTGCCCTCGTCACCAATCAGATGGCTGATTTCGCGCGGAGTAAACTCTTTCCCGGTCGGTAGTTTGGCGTTGAGGAACAGCGTCTGCCCCAGGGTCATTTCGAACAACGTGCGCACCGGCATCACCACGAACGTCTGTTCGTCTTCTACCGCTTCCTGCAAGGCCTCGAGCGAGGTAAAGAACGGGATCACCGACGTGCCGTCGTCTTTCTCCCAGTGCAGCAGATCCAGCGCGCTGTCTTCGACAACCTGCTCCCCTTCCGCTGCGGTGCCCGGCACCCAGACGGTGGATTCCAGCAGCGTGCGGAAAAAGGCCGGACGGTGGGCGGGCTCGGTCGCCGCCTGCTCCAACACGGTTTCTAATTCGTTTTTGGTTTCTGACATAACAATTCCAGATGTCGAATTTCCCCCTCACCCCTGCCCTCTTCCATGGGGAGAGGGTTAGGGTGAGGGCAAAGAGCATTACTCAGCCGTCAGCAGGTTCGCTACGGTACGCACGCCCAGACCGGTCGCACCCGCAGACCACTGCTCAACCGCCGCTTTACGGTAGGTTGCGGAGCAGTCAATGTGCAGCCAGCCTTCATGGTAGTTCTCAACGAAGTGAGACAGGAAGCCTGCTGCGGTGCTTGCCCCCGCCGGGTACGCTGCGCTCGCGGTGTTGTTCAGCTCGGCGAAGTTAGACGGCAGCTGGCTGCGGTGGAACTCGGCCAGCGGCAGACGCCAGAACGGTTCGTTTTCCGCCGCCGCGCTGGCCAGCAGGCGAGCGGCCAGCTTGTCGTCGAAGCTGAACAGTGCGTGATAGTCGTTACCCAGCGCAGTTTTCGCCGCGCCGGTCAGGGTCGCCATGTCGATAATCAGCTCCGGCTTCTGCGCAGAGGCGTCGATCAGGCCATCGGCCAGCACCAGACGGCCTTCGGCGTCGGTGTTCATCACCTCAACGTTTTTACCGTTGCGGTAGCGAATGATGTCACCCAGCTTGAAGGCGTTGCCGCTCACCATGTTATCCGCGCAGCACAGGTAGAGCTTCACGCGCTTGTTCAGGCCGCGGGTGATAGCGAAGGCCAGCGCGCCGGTAATGGTCGCCGCGCCGCCCATGTCGGACTTCATGGAGTCCATGAATGCGCTCTGCTTCAGGCTGTAGCCGCCGGTGTCGAAGGTGATGCCTTTCCCGACCAGACAGGCAAAGACCGGCGCTTCTTTGTCGCCGGTTGGGTTGTAGTCCAGCGCCAGCAGCACCGGAGGACGCTCTGAGCCACGGCCCACGGTGTGGATACCCATGTAGTTCTGCTCGCGCAGGTCTTCCCCTTTAGTGATGCGGTAGGACATCTTTTCGCCCGCCACACCGCACAGCAGGTCAACGGCGCGCTGCGCCAGCTGTTCCGGCCCCAGCTCTTCCGCCGGTGCGTTAATGGTGTCGCGCACCCAGTCGATAATGTTCAGGCGGCTTTCCAGCTCTTTCTGACCGGCTTCGTCGAGGTTCGCCCACTCAATTTTACGGGTGCCTTTCGGCCCTTTGTAGCCTGCCCAGAACGCCCAGCTGCGGTCGGTGTCCCACCCTTCCCCTTCCAGCGACACATGCTTAATGCCAAGGCCGTCAATCTTACGCGCGGCGCGCTGGATCAGGCCCAAATCATCGTTGCCCGTCAGGTGCAGGGTAATGCCGTCGTTATTAATGCTGTAGGTGGCTTTCTCGCCCCAGCGCGCGTCGGCAGGCTGATTCGAGAGCGTAATCTTCATCGCTTCGGTCATTTTATTTTTCCTTATTAGCAACTAGCAAACGGGCCGCCTGAAGGCAGCCCGTTTTGTTATTTATTCTGCTTCATCTAACCAGACTAACAGAATCGCCTCCAGAATTTTTTCATTGGATGCGTTGGGATCATCGTCGAAATCCTCTAAATCGCAGATCCACTGATGCATGTCGGTGAATCGTACGGTCTTCGGATCGAGATCCGGGTTCGCGTCGTAGAGCGCTTCGCCGATTTCACGGCTGTCTGTCCACTTCAGTCCCATATCAATGCTCGCGTGCGTGGTTGATGGTGTAGCGTGGGAACTCCACGACCAGATCTTCATCGGTCACCGCAGCCTGGCAGCTTAAGCGGCTGTCTGGCTCCAGACCCCATGCTTTATCCAGCATGTCGTCTTCGTCTTCGGTGCTCTCGGCAAGAGAGTCAAAACCTTCACGCACGATGCAGTGGCAGGTGGTGCAGGCACAGGATTTTTCACAGGCGTGTTCCACTTCGATACCTGCACGCAGGGCTACATCGAGAATGGTTTCACCGGTCTTCGCTTCCAGAACAGCGCCATCCGGACAGAGGTCCGCATGAGGCAAAATTACAATCTTTGGCATATTAAACCTCGTCCACGGACTGGCCTTTCAGCGCGACGCGGACAGATTTGTCCATGCGGCGAGCAGCGAAGTCCTGGGTTTGTTTATCAACGTTTTTAATGGCTTCTTCTATCGCGTCAGCGTCATTGCCTTCGGCCACGGCGCTTAAGCGCGCGGCAGCGTCGTCAATCACCTGGCGCTCAGCGGCGCTTAACAGCGCGGCATCGGCAGCGAGCGCGCCGTTCAGGCTTTCCAGCACGCGTGCGGCTTCAACTTTTTGTTCCGCAAGCATACGCGCCTTCACATCCTGCTCGGCGTAGCTCATTGAGTCCTGAATCATGGAGGCGATTTCGCCATCGGTCAGGCCGTAGGACGGCTTAACCTGAATAGACGACTCGATACCGGTCGATTTTTCCATCGCCGTGACGCTCAGCAGGCCGTCCGCATCCACCTGGAAGGTGACGCGAATATGCGCCCCGCCCGCAGGCAGCGCTGGAATTCCGCGCAGCGCAAAGCGCGCCAGAGAGCGGCAGTCCTGCACCAGCTCACGCTCGCCCTGCATCACGTGGATGGACATCGCGGTCTGGCCGTCTTTGAAGGTGGTGAACTCCTGCGCGCGCGCCACCGGAATGGTGGTGTTACGCGGAATGACTTTCTCCACCAGGCCGCCCATGGTTTCTAAACCCAGAGACAGCGGGATGACGTCCAGCAGCAGCATTTCGCTGTCCGGCTTGTTGCCGACCAGGATATCGGCCTGGATAGCGGCACCCACGGCAACCACTTTGTCCGGGTCGATAGAGGTCAACGGCGTGCGGCCAAAGAATTCCCCCACGCGCTCGCGTACCAGCGGCACGCGGGTTGAGCCGCCAACCATGACCACTTCCAGCACCTCGTCAGCCTCAACGCCTGCATCCTTCAATGCGCGACGGCAGGCCAGCAGCGTACGCTTAACCAGAGGCGCAATCAGTTCGCTGAACCGATCGCGGGTAATCTCACCCTGCCAGCCTGCGACGTTCACGCTGACGGACTGTGCATCGCTCAGGGCGATTTTGGCGTCGATGGCCGCATCCAGCAGTTCACGCTGCACGTGCGCATCGCTGCGATCGCTGATGCCCGCCTGCTCGCGGATGTAATCTGCCAGCAGATGGTCGAAGTCATCGCCGCCGAGCGCGGAATCTCCGCCGGTCGCCAGCACTTCGAACACGCCGCGGCTCAGGCGCAGGATTGAGATATCGAACGTCCCGCCGCCGAGATCGTAAACCGCGATCACCCCTTCCTGACCGGAGTCGAGGCCGTAGGCAATCGCCGCCGCCGTCGGTTCGTTCAGCAGACGCAGCACGTGCAGGCCCGCCAGACGCGCGGCGTCTTTGGTGCCCTGACGCTGTGCATCGTCGAAATAGGCCGGAACGGTGATCACCACGCCGTCCAGATCGCCGCCGAGCGTCGCTGTGGCGCGTGCCGCCAGCGCTTTAAGGATGTCAGCAGAAACGCGAATCGGGTTCAGCAAACCGGCTGACGTCGCGATCATCGGCAGGCCGTTTTCGCTGGCCTGTAGCTGATACGGCAGATGCGGGTAACGGGTCTGGATATCAGCCAGCGAGCGGCCCATCATGCGCTTAACCGAGCTGATGGTATTGGCCGGATCGCGCGCGGCGTTAGCGCGGGCATCAACCCCGACCGCGTGACCCTGCTGTTGGTAGTGGACTACAGAAGGCAGCAGATGGCGCCCCTGCTCGTCAGCCAGCGTTTCCGCCTGGCCGCTGCGCACGGTCGCCACGAGGGAATTGGTGGTGCCCAGGTCAATACCGACCGCCAGACGACGCTGGTGCGGTGCGGCACTTAAGCCAGGCTCACTAATTTGTAATAAGGCCATAATTGCTTCCGAAATTAAAAATCGAGCAGCTTTTCTTCGAGTTGTTCAGCACTGCTTCGCAGTTTATCGAGAAAACGGAGTTTGCGCACAGTGTCTGCCGCCACGTCCCAGGTCTCGTTGTTCAGTTGCTCCACCATCTGCTGATGGCGGGTATCGAACATGCCCTTTACGCGCGTGATAAAGCTTTCCAGGCGCGCTTCGTCTTTAGCCTGTTCAATTTCATCCAGCTCTTCGCGCAGCTCCAGTTGTTCCATCAGAAAGGCGGTGTCGCGCACGGTATGCTGTTCGCTCGCCAGATCGAAACCGTGAAGCGAGAGCAGATATTCTGCACGCGCCAGCGGATGACGCAGCGTTTGCCAGGCCTGGTTGATGGTGGCGGAGTGTGATACCGCAGCCAGTTGCTCTGCCTGCGTCCCGCTGGCGAATTTATCCGGATGGTACTGACGCTGGAGATCCTGAAAACGGACCGTCAGCGCCTGGAGATCGATCGGGTATTGAGCGGGTAGTCCGAAGAGAGTGAAGTAATCCATAACAATCTCAGGGGTAGCCTGTCAGAACAAACCCCACGCGTAGCGGGTAACGCCACGGTGGGGTTTCGGATGACGCGCGGTTAAACGTGGAAGCTTTCGCCGCAACCACACTCGTCTTTGACGTTCGGGTTCGTAAATTTGAACCCTTCGTTCAGGCCTTCTTTGACGAAGTCCAGCTGAGTGCCGTTGAGGAATTGCAGGCTTTTGCCATCGACCACCACCTTCACGCCCTTGTCTTCAAACACGGTGTCATCAGACGCCGGTTCGTCAACAAACTCCAGTACGTAAGCCATACCAGAACAGCCGGAGGTACGTACGCCCAGTCGCAGGCCAAAGCCTTTACCACGGTTCGCCAGAAAAGAGCTTACTCGCGCGGCAGCGCTGTCGCTAAGGGTAATCGACATACTCAAACCTCAATTATTTTGCTTCACGTTTGCTTTTGTAATCCGCAATGGCGGCTTTGATCGCGTCTTCTGCCAGAATTGAGCAGTGAATTTTAACCGGCGGCAGTTCGAGTTCTTCAGCAATATCCGTGTTCTTGATTGCCTGTGCTTCGTCCAGAGACTTGCCCTTCACCCATTCGGTGACCAGGGAGCTGGACGCGATAGCAGAACCGCAGCCGTAGGTCTTGAAGCGCGCGTCTTCAATGATACCTTCATTGTTGACTTTGATCTGCAACTTCATCACGTCGCCACATGCTGGTGCACCGACCATGCCGCTACCAACAGATTCGTCGCTGTTGTCAAAAGAGCCAACGTTGCGCGGGTTTTCGTAATGATCGATGACTTTTTCGCTGTATGCCATGATTGAATTCTCCTTATGTACCGATTAGTGATGTGACCATTCAATGCTGTTCAGATCCACGCCCTGCTTGAACATTTCCCACAGTGGAGAAAGGTCGCGCAGACGGCCGATGGAGTTACGAACCAGCTTGATGGTGTAGTCAATCTCTTCTTCGGTAGTAAAACGACCTAAAGAGAAACGGATAGAGCTGTGTGCCAGCTCGTCAGTCATACCCAGCGCGCGCAGCACGTAGGATGGCTCCAGGCTTGCAGAGGTACAGGCAGAGCCGGAAGAAACGGCCAGGTCTTTCAGCGCCATGATCAGCGACTCGCCTTCAACATAGTTGAAGCTGACGTTGAGGATGTTCGGCGCGCCCTGCTCGAGATCGCCGTTCAGATACACTTCTTCCATATCTTTCACGCCGTCCCACAGACGGTTACGCAGCGTGCGCAGGCGTGCCATCTCGGTTTCCATCTCTACTTTTGCAATGCGGTAGGCTTCGCCCATGCCCACGATCTGGTGAACAGGCAGCGTACCGGAACGCATGCCGCGCTCGTGACCGCCGCCGTGCATCTGTGCTTCGATGCGGATACGTGGCTTACGACGAACGTACAGCGCGCCGATACCTTTCGGACCATAGATTTTGTGACCGGAGAAGGACATCAGGTCCACTTTCAGCTGGCTCAGGTCGATAGGCAGTTTGCCCACGCTCTGGGTCGCGTCCACGTGGTAGATGATACCGCGCGCGCGGCACATTTCGCCGATGGTCGCGATGTCTTGTACCACGCCGATTTCGTTGTTGACGTGCATGATGGAGACCAGAATGGTGTCATCACGCATCGCCGCTTCGAGCTCTTTCAGATCGATAATGCCGTTGCTCTGTGGCGCCAGATAGGTGACTTCGAACCCTTCACGCTCCAGCTGACGGCAGGTGTCCAGCACGGCTTTGTGTTCGGTTTTGCTGGTGATGATGTGCTTGCCTTTTTTCTGATAAAAGTTGGCTGCACCCTTAATCGCCAGGTTGTCGGATTCGGTCGCACCGGAGGTGAAAACAATTTCACGCGGGTCGGCACCGACCAGGTCAGCAATCTGATTACGGGCGATATCAACCGCCTCTTCAGCATGCCAGCCAAAACGGTGTGAACGGGAAGCTGGGTTACCAAAGTTTCCGTCCAGGGTCAGACACTGCATCATTTTCTCGGCAACACGCGGGTCCACCGGCGTGGTTGCGGAGTAATCGAGATAAATCGGTAATTTCATTGCTCTATAAACTCCGTACATCGCTTCAATGCAAGGAATCAGGCAACCGGCTGGATGTACGACCGAGTACGCGGGGTGTGACCACCCCGGCCTGATTCTGAATACTTATCTTTTTAATTACGCGCGCAGTTTAACGTCGATGGCGTCCTGCGTGCGGGTGCTGCGCTGTGAATCCTGACTATGCTGACGACCAGAGACATCCAGAACTTCCTGGTTATTCACCAGCTCACCGAGGGTGATGTTGTTCAGGAAGCCGGTCAGACGGTCGCTCAGATCGCGCCACAGCGCGTGGGTCAGGCATTTATCGCCGCCCTGACAGCCGCCTTTACCCTGGCAACGGGTCGCGTCAACGGATTCGTCAACCGCGCTAATCACTTCACCAACCGCAATACTGCCCGCGTCTTTACCCAGCAGATAACCGCCGCCCGGGCCACGAACGCTGGACACCAGTCCATTTTTACGCAGTCTGGAGAACAGCTGTTCCAGGTAAGAGAGGGAGATCCCTTGTCGTTCAGAAATATCAGCCAACGGAACCGGGCCCGCTTCGGAGTTGAGCGCAACGTCCAGCATCGCGGTCACGGCATAACGCCCTTTAGATGTCAGTCTCATGTCTTACTTAACCTCAAACTCGCCCCTGCCCGGGGTTTTTTATTGTAAAATGGGGGTATTGCATAGCAGGGCCAAGTCTGACATTCCTGACTAAATTGGTCAACTATTTACTTGACTGTTTTAGTCAGGTATTTAACCTTCTGTGCCTTCATAATATAGGTGCGGCCTGATGCCCTCACCCCAGCCCTCTCCCACGGGGAGAGGGGGAAATCGACACTACGCTTTGTTCTTCTGCTCAATCGACGCCAGAATCCCGCGCAGAATGTTCAGCTCCTGGCTTTCCGGGCGGGCGCGGGTGAACATACGGCGCAGCTTGTTCATCACCTGACCCGGGTGGCCTTCACGGATAAAGCCGGTTGAGAGCAGCGTCTGCTCCAGATGACCGTAGAAGCGCTCCAGATCGTCCACCAGCGGGTAGGCCGTCTCTTCTTTAGGTTCGACCGGTTTCTCCTGCGTCGCCAGCCATGCCATGCGCACTTCGTAGGCAATGACCTGCACCGCCATCGCCAGGTTCAGCGAGCTGTATTCCGGATTGGCGGCAATCGCCACGTGGTAGTGACACTTCTGTAGTTCCTCGTTGGTCAGGCCAACGCGTTCACGACCAAACACCAGCGCAACCGGCGCCTGTTCCGCTTCTGAGATACTTTTCAGGCCGCATTCGCGCGGGTCCAGCATCGGCCAGGGCAGCGTACGGGAGCGCGCGCTGGTCCCCACCACCAGACTGCAACCGGCCAGGGCTTCGTCCAGGGTGTCCACGATCTGCGCATTCCCGATCACGTCGCTGGCGCCGGCCGCCAGAGCAATAGCCTGAGAGTCTGGTTTCACCAGCGGATTAACCAGCCACAGGTTCGTTAAGCCCATGGTTTTCATAGCGCGGGCCACAGAGCCCATGTTGCCGGTGTGCGATGTTTCGACCAGCACGATTCGAATGTTTTGCAGCATAATTTTTAGATGTCTGGATTCAGTGTCTGAAGAATATTCGGGCATATTATCATAAACGAGAGACATAATCCGATCCCGCTGCTATACTCTGCGCCGATTTTCCTGTTCTTTAACATCCAGTGAGAGAGACCGATGCATCCGATGCTGACCATCGCCGTGCGCGCAGCGCGCAAGGCGGGTAATGTAATTGCCAAACACTACGAAACCCCAGACTCCGTAGAAACCAGCCAGAAAGGCAGCAATGATTTCGTGACTAACGTCGATAAAGCCGCAGAAGCGATTATTATCGAAACGATCCGCAAATCTTACCCGCAGCACACCATCATCACCGAAGAAAGCGGTGAACATGAAGGTACCGATCAGGATGTTCAATGGGTTATCGATCCACTGGATGGCACCACCAACTTCGTTAAACGCCTGCCACACTTCTCTGTGTCTATTGCAGTACGCATCAAAGGCCGTACTGAAGTCGCTGTTGTTTACGATCCAATGCGTAACGAACTGTTCACCGCAACCCGCGGTCAGGGCGCGCAGCTGAACGGCTACCGTCTGCGTTGCAGCAATGCACGCGATCTGGACGGCACGATTCTGGCGACTGGCTTCCCGTTCAAGGCGAAGCAGCACGCAACCACCTATATGAATATCCTGGGCAAGCTGTTCACCGAATGCGCGGACTTCCGTCGCACTGGCTCTGCAGCACTGGATCTGGCCTACGTGGCGACCGGCCGCGTTGACGGTTACTTTGAGCTGTCACTGAAGCCGTGGGACTTCGCGGCGGGCGAGCTGATCGCACGTGAAGCTGGCGCGATTGTTTGCGACTTCACCGGCGGCCATAACTATATGTCTACCGGCAACATCGTTGCAGGTAACCCGCGCGTTGTTAAAGCCATGCTGGCAAACATGCGTGATGAACTGAGCGATGCGCTGAAGCGTTAATTCAGTCTGTTAAGCCCGGTGGCGCTACGCTTACCGGGCCTACAACACGCCTCAGATACGGCTAGAAAGGCCGCAACCCCCTTCCCACCGGCACCGCGCTCATCCACATCGTGACCGCAGCCACCAGCAGAATCACCCCGCCCGCCAACGCAAGCGTCGTCCAGCCAACCTGTCGCCACAATACCGGCGTTTTATTGCCGCTGAGTTTTACCGCCAGCTGACGGAAGCTGTGCACCAGCAAGGCTAACGAAGAGATCGTCAGAGACGTTCCCGCCGCCATCGCCAGCGCCGAGAGCATGCCCCAGCCAAATACGCCTGTCACTTTGCTGAACAACAGCACCATGATTGCGCCCGAGCACGGACGCATCCCCATTGAGAGCACAATCATCAGACGCGCACGCCAGTCGTCACCATTCTGTAATTGTTCCTGCGTCGGCAGATGCTGATGCCCGCACCCGCAGTTTTCATGGTGAACGTGATGCGGCGTAAAGGCTTTGAATTTTGGTTTTTGCAGCAACGCGCGCAATTTTTTCAGCGCCCGCCAGCAGAGGATCAACCCCAGCACGCCTACCAGCGCGTAACTCCCCTTCTCCAGCCAGAAGCTGCTCATATGCAGCTGGCGAGCCGGCAGCTGTAGCAGCGAGAGGACGACCACGACCAGCGCAATCGCCACCCCGCCCTGAAGTAAAGAAGAAGCCAGCGTCAGGCCGATACTCGATTTCAGCTTCGACGGATGCGTGGCAAGCCAGGTCGTGATGACAATTTTGCCGTGCCCCGGTCCCAGGGCATGCAGCACGCCATAGATAAAGCTGAACGCCAGAAGAGCGCCGCCCGCTTTGGTCGGATTTTCCGCCACGGCTTTCAGCAGCACGCTCATCTGCTGATTAACTTCCCGCTGCCAGAGGACGCTTTTCACCATCACCTGCGGCCATGCCTGCCACAGCCAGAGCGCGCCGCCAACCGCTAACAACAAAAAGAGCGCCAGAGGCCAGAGGTGCAGCCAGCGACGCGGCTTACTGACGGGAGAGGAGATCACTGACATTGTAACGTCACCTCCTGCGCGAACTGTTTACCCAGCTCCATGTCCTCAGGCGGGGCATCTGCTTTATCCAGCGAGATCGCAAAGTTCAGCGTCTCTTCGCTGGGTTTAGGGGTGTGCACGCCAATTTTGCAGCTTTTTTGCAGCGCGTCCGGCAGCCGTACGTCGCTGTCTTTGTCATAGCGCATATCGACATAGTAGGTAGGGTCAAAAGTGGAAAAGCGGTACGTTTGCCCGGGCAGCGGCTGAGGATGCGCCAGCGGAAGCACGAACGTAAGCACCGCCTGATGACCTTCGCGGGTCATGCCGTACTCCGTGGGACGGTTAAGAAATTTCACCTTTTGTCCGTTGTGCCAGAACTCGGTGAAGTAGTGCTGACCCAGCACGTTGGCCATCACCTCCGCCGCCAGCTTTTTCCAGATCTCATCGCCGGGCTTTGCGTTTCCGGCATCGTACAGCAGGTCGGCGGAGGTGATTTCATCCATCGTCCAGTGCATCTTCAGGCCACTGAGCTGCGTGCCGTCCGTCACCAGTTCGGTTTTCAGGCTGATAAAACTGTGAGGATGTGCGCCGGCGGCGAAAGTGAAAACCGCCAAAAATAACGCTACCGCGCTTTGTTTAACTATTTGCATCTGTTCCTCACGTCAAAAATTCTGTGATGTTCGCCAGCAATCCTGAGTGAAAGGCCTGCCGGTGCGCTTTTCAGCGCCCATCCTTTAGCTATTCTTATCAAACATTCACACTGGATACCCGACAGATGATGACGACGCTTGAAATTCCATCTGTGCTTTCCAGTTCGCAGCGCCGCTGCCAGGTGCTTTTGATGCTTTACCTGCCCGATGCTGCCATCACCGCACAGAGCATAATCGCTGCCAACGGCGTGGACGACGTCATGGCACGGCAAGATATAGCCGAGACGCGCGATGAAATCCAGCGCTATCATCGGCTTGATATCGTCACGCACCATGATGGCTGCTACCGAATTGAGGGTACCGCCCTGAATCAACGTTTGTGCCTGCTGCACTGGCTGCGCAGGGCGCTTCGGCTGTGTCCACATTTTGTCGCCCAACAGTTTACTCCTGCCTTAAAAACCGCGCTCAAACAGCACGGCATTGCCCGCCCGCTTTATGACGATGCGAACCTTCGGGCGCTTATCAACTTTTGTGCGCGCAAGCTTCAGCGCCAGTTTGAGTCCCGCGACGTACAATTTTTACAGCTCTATCTGCAATATTGTCTGATTCAGCATCATCTGGGCAATACGCCGGAGTTTTCGCCCGTTCAGCGCAGCTGGACGCAGTCCCGAGGGGAATACTTTACGGCGCAGGAAATTGTCCGCCACTGGAAACGGCGCGTCCCGCAGGGAACGCACAGCGATGAACAGCTGTTCCTGGCGCTGCTGTTTATGATGCTTCGCACACCCGACCCGGTGATGGATAAACACCAGCAGGATCAGCGCCTGCGTCGCGCCATCGTGCGTATGATTGCCCGTTTCCGGGCACAAACCGGGATGAACTTCAGCGATGAGCAAGGTCTGACCGATCAGCTTTATATCCATCTGGCTCAGGCGCTGGACCGCTCCTTGTTTGACATCGGCATCGACAACAGTCTGCCGGAAGAGATCCACCGTTTATACCCCCGGCTGCTGCGCACCACTAAAGAGGCGCTGTTTGAGCTGGAAGCCGAATTTGGTCTGCGATTCTCCGGTGAAGAGATGGCTCTGGTGGCGGTGATTTTTGGTGCCTGGCTGATGCAGGAGACCGATCTGCATGAAAAACAGGTGGTCCTGTTAACGGGGGAAAATAAAGCCTGTGAAGAGTTAATTGAGCAGCAGCTTCGCGAGCTGACGCTGCTGCCGCTCAATATTCGTTATCTTAGCCTGGAGGCGTTTAAGAAGGAGGGCGCGCCCCGCGAGGCGGCGCTGGTTATTACGCCTTATCCAACCGCCCTGCCGCTGTTCTCGCCGCCGCTCATTCATGCCGTTGAGACCCTGAACACGCAGCAGCAGGAACACATTCGCGTAATGCTCGAATCGTAGTTACGTGCGAGCAGCGACTTTAGGGCGAATAACGATGGCCGGTAAAGCGACCAGCGCCATCACCCAGAACACACCGTGCCCCAGGTGCTGATAGAGGAAACCGGCAAATACGGTCATCACCGCAATACTGCCGCCCATCGCCACCGCTGAATAGACCGCCTGAAGACGAATAACGTCCCCACCCTCTCGCGCCGCGATGTAGCGCATCGCCGCCAGATGGCAGACGGTGAAGGTTCCGCAGTGCAGAATTTGCGCCACAATCAGCCACGGCAGCTCCGTCGTCCAGCCCATGATGCCCCAGCGCGCCACGCCGCACACGGCGGAAAGCAGCAGCAGGTCACGCGCCCCGAAACGACGGAACAGTTTTTGGCTCAGCGCGAAGATAATAACCTCCGCCACCACGCCGAGCGACCACAGGTAGCCTACCGCAGAAGCCGAGTAACCCGCCCCCTGCCAGTAGATGGCGCTGAAGCCATAATAGGCCGCATGCGCCCCCTGAAGCAGACAGACGCAGGCCAGGAAACGCCAGCTTTGCGCCACCAGCGAGCGCCAGGCGGGCCAGCCGGCGCTCTCCTGATGGCGGCTTTCGCCCTGCGGCATCACCGACGGACGCAGCAACATACCGAGCAGCATTGAGGCGATGCCGAGCGTTAGCAGCGCCAGAATGGCACGATAGTCATAGAGGCTAACCAGTTTCCCGACCAGCGCAGAGCCGATCACGAAGGCAATCGATCCCCACAGGCGCACGCGGCCATAGTCCATGGTGATCTGCTTTTGCCAGGTGTTCGCCAGGGCATCCGTCAGCGGCACCAGCGGGGAGAAGAACAGATTAAAGCCAACCATTACCACCATCAGCCAGGCAAACTGGTGGCTAACCCAGAAGCAGGCGGCAAAGACCAGCGTCAGCAGGGCCAGAATTCGCACCGCTTTAATCAGTAAGGAGGGATCGCTGACGCGGGGCGCAATCAGCAGACTACCCAGGAAACGTGCCACCAGCCCCGCGCCCAACAGGATGCCAATGGTCTCAGGCGTCAGACCAATTCCCTTGAGCCAGACGCTCCAGAAAGGCAGAAAAATACCGTAACTAAAGAAATAGGTGAAATAGCTGAGCGCCAGCCAGCGCGTGGAATGCAAGACCATGAATCCCTCCCGAAATGGAGGCGATAGTCTGGCGTTAATCCCTGACTTTAGCAAGTCGTTAGCGCGCTATAAATTAACTAAAAATTAACATCATCACCAGCCGGACAGCGTATGGCGAGAGCGGTAAAACTGTATTACGTTTATAAGACATCGCCTGAAGAGGTCGTTTGCCATGAACAGCTTACGTTATTTCGATTTCGGCTCCTCTCGTTCTCTCCTGCTTTTAATTGCCCGCATTGCTATCGTGGTCCTGTTTATTATTTTCGGTTATCCCAAGCTGACGGGGTTTAGCGGCACCGTTCAGTATATGACGTCGCTCGGCGCCCCTATGCCCATGCTGGCCGCGATTATTGCGGTGGTGATGGAAGTCCCCGCCGCGATTCTAATCGTGCTGGGCTTTTTCACCCGCCCTCTCGCGGTGATCTTTGTCTTCTATACGCTGGGAACGGCGGTGATTGGTCACCACTACTGGGATATGACGGGCGATGCGGTCCTGCCAAATATGATTAACTTCTACAAAAATGTGAGTATCGCTGGCGCATTTATTTTGCTGGCGATTACCGGGCCGGGGGCCATCTCCCTCGATCGACGTTAGCCCATAAAAAAAGGCCGCATGAGCGGCCTTTTTCAGTTCTGCAACGCAGAGAATTATGCGTACACCGGGAAGCGTGCGCAGATGTCCAGCACTTTACCTTTAACGCGCTCGATAACCGCGTCGTCATTGATGTTGTCCAGAACGTCACACATCCAGCCCGCCAGCTCTTTTACTTCCGCTTCTTTAAAGCCACGACGAGTTACGGCCGGAGAACCGATACGGATACCGGAGGTCACGAACGGGCTCTTCGGATCGTTTGGCACGCTGTTTTTGTTCACGGTGATGTTGGCGCGGCCGAGGGCTGCGTCAGCTTCTTTACCGGTCAGGTTCTTATCAACCAGGTCCAGCAGGAACAGGTGGTTTTCAGTCCCGCCAGAGACCACTTTGTAGCCACGATTCAGGAACACTTCCACCATCGCTTTGGCGTTTTTAGCAACCTGCTGCTGATAAACCTTGAACTCTGGCTCCATCGCTTCTTTCAGCGCGACGGCTTTCGCGGCGATAACGTGCATCAGCGGGCCGCCCTGGGCGCTTGGGAATACGGCGGAGTTCAGCTTTTTGTACAGCTCTTCGTCACCGCCTTTCGCCAGGATCAGCCCACCGCGTGGACCCGCCAGGGTTTTGTGGGTGGTGGTGGTCACAACGTGCGCATGTGGAACCGGGTTCGGGTAAACGCCAGCGGCAATCAGACCGGCAACGTGCGCCATGTCGACGAACAGGTACGCGCCGATGCTGTCAGCGATTTCACGCATTTTTGCCCAGTCAACGATGCCGGAGTAAGCAGAGAAGCCACCGATGATCATCTTCGGCTTGTGCTCTTTGGCCTGCTTCGCCATGTCTTCGTAGTCAATTTTACCGGACTCATCAATACCGTAAGGGATGATGTTGTACAGTTTGCCAGAGAAGTTAACCGGGGAGCCGTGAGTCAGGTGGCCGCCCTGCGCCAGGTTCATACCCAGAACGGTATCGCCCGGCTGCAACAGCGCGGTATAAACAGCGAAGTTAGCCTGAGAGCCAGAGTGCGGCTGGACGTTCGCGTAGTCAGCGCCAAAGAGTTCTTTCGCACGGTCAATAGCCAGCTGCTCAACGATATCAACGTATTCGCAACCGCCGTAGTAGCGCTTGCCCGGATAACCTTCAGCATATTTGTTGGTCAGCTGAGAACCCTGCGCCTGCATCACGCGCGGGCTGGTGTAGTTTTCGGAGGCGATCAGTTCGATGTGCTCTTCCTGACGTACTTTTTCCTGCTCCATAGCCTGCCACAGTTCGGCATCATAATCGGCAATGTTCATTTCACGCTTTAACATCCGCATCTCCTGACTCAGCTAACAAGTAAATTTTTGGCCTGAAAAGGCAGTCCTGTTGGACGACGGGCAACAGTATAACTGAATAGTTCTGCGATAACAGGTCTTGACAAACGATTTTACGCAAACGTTTACCTCCACGCCACGCAAGGGTTTGAGCAATAAAGCTCTCACCATTTTCAACGGATTTCTTTTCAGCTTTGTGATGCATATTTTTCACGATGCAAAGAACCATTTACATTGCAGGGGTATTTTTATAAGATGCATCTAAAATACATCATTAAAGTAACATCAGAAGGAAGCTGCTATGCTCGACGCCCAAACCATCGCTACCGTGAAAGCCACAATTCCCCTGCTGGTTGAAACGGGTCCTAAACTGACCGCCCATTTCTACGATCGCATGTTCGCGCATAACCCGGAGCTCAAAGAGATTTTCAACATGAGCAACCAGCGTAACGGCGATCAGCGCGAAGCGCTGTTTAACGCTATTGCCGCCTATGCCAGCAACATCGAAAACCTGCCGGCTCTGCTGCCTGCGGTGGAAAAAATCGCGCAGAAGCACACCAGCTTCCAGATCAAACCTGAGCAGTACAACATCGTCGGCAGTCACCTGCTGGCGACCCTGGACGAAATGTTCAGCCCGGGCCAGGAAGTACTGGATGCCTGGGGGAAGGCCTATGGCGTACTTGCAAACGTATTCATCAACCGTGAAGCACAGATCTACAGCGAAAACGCCAGCAAGAATGGCGGCTGGGAAGGCACGCGCGCCTTCCGCATCGTTGAGAAAACCCCGCGCAGCGCACTGATCACCAGCTTTGAGTTTGAGCCAGTTGATGGTCAGCCAGTTGCCGATTACCAGCCGGGCCAGTATCTGGGCGTCTGGCTGAAGCCTGAAGGCTTCCCGCATCAGGAGATTCGCCAGTACTCCCTGACCCGCAAGCCAGACGGCAAAGGCTATCGCATTGCGGTTAAACGTGAGGAAGGTGGTCAGGTATCCAACTGGCTCCATAACGAAGCCAGCGTGGGCGACGTGGTCCATCTGGCGGCACCGGCGGGCGATTTCTTTATGGCCGTTGAAACGAATACCCCGGTGACGCTTATCTCCGCAGGCGTGGGTCAGACGCCAATGCTGGCGATGCTGGATACGCTGGCGAAAGCAAACCACAGCGCGCAGGTTAACTGGTTCCACGCGGCGGAGAACGGTGATGTTCACGCCTTTGCGGACGAAGTGAAAGCGCTGGGAGCGGGTCTGCCACACTTTACCGCGCATACCTGGTATCGTTCACCCACGGAAGCCGACCGCGCAGCGGCTCGTTTCGACAGCGAAGGCCTGATGAATTTAGGGCAGCATGAAGGGGCGTTCAGCGCACCGGGGATGCAGTTCTACGTTTGTGGGCCGGTAGCGTTTATGCAGTATGCCGCGAAGCAGCTGGTCGACCTGGGCGTGAATAAAGACAACATTCATTACGAATGTTTCGGCCCGCATAAAGTGCTGTAATGCAAAAAGCCCCTCAACGAGGGGCTTTTTTTTCGCCGGGTGGCAGCTGCGCCTTACCCGGCCTACCAAATCTTTTTTAAATCGCCGCGTCGTCTTCTTCGCCGGTACGGATACGGATCACGCGCGCCACGTCAAAGACGAAGATTTTCCCGTCGCCAATTTTACCGGTCTGCGCCGTGCGGATGATAGTATCCACACAGGTATCGACGATATCATCGCTTACCACGATCTCGATTTTCACTTTCGGCAGAAAGTCCACCATGTACTCTGCGCCACGGTATAGCTCGGTGTGGCCCTTCTGACGACCAAAACCTTTCACTTCAGTTACGGTCATCCCGGTGATGCCTACTTCTGCCAGCGCTTCACGTACATCATCCAGTTTGAAAGGTTTAATAATCGCATCAATCTTTTTCATGGTGGGTCCTTAAACTCTTGCCAGTAAGCAGCCTCGTAATCGGTTGCTCACAGTATCATATTCAGGCGAATTTTGCGGTATTACTCTTTAAAATCGTTCGCTTCCAGCTCGTGGCGTGAGAGCAATTTATAAAACTCGGTACGGTTACGCCCGGCCATGCGCGCCGCATGGGTTACGTTGCCTTTGGTGATTTGCAGCAGCTTGCGCAGATAGTTCAGCTCGAACTGGTTTCGCGCTTCCGCAAACGTCGGTAAGGCCGTGTTTTCCCCCTCGAGCGCCTGCTCCACCAGCGCATCGCTGATCACCGGCGATGACGTCAGCGCCACGCACTGCTCAATCACGTTCACCAGCTGGCGTACGTTGCCCGGCCAGCTTGCTGTCATCAGGCGTTTCATCGCATCGGTGGAGAACGCGCGCACGAATGGTTTGTGGCGGTCAGCGGCCTGGCGCAAAAGGTGATTTGCCAGCAGCGGGATATCTTCCGCACGCTCGGCCAGCGCCGGGATTTTCAGGTTGACGACATTCAGTCGATAGTAGAGATCTTCGCGGAACTCGTTGCGCGCCATCACCTTGGGTAAATCGCGATGGGTAGCGGAAATAATGCGCACGTTGATATCGATATCGCGGTTGCTGCCAAGCGGACGCACTTTCCGCTCCTGCAACACGCGCAGCAGTTTGACCTGCAACGGCGCGGGCATATCGCCAATTTCATCAAGGAACAGCGTGCCCCCCTCTGCCGCCTGGAACAGCCCTTCACGGCTGCTCACCGCGCCGGTAAAGGCGCCGCGGGCATGGCCGAAGAGCTCAGACTCAAGCAGTTGTTCCGGCAGCGCGCCACAGTTGATGGCAATAAAGGCATTTTTACTGCGTGGGCTGGCGTTGTGGATCGCCTGGGCCAGGATCTCTTTCCCGGTCCCGCTCTGGCCGTTGATCAGCACGCTAACGTCGGATTGCGCCACCATCCGCGCCTGTTCCAGCAGGCGCAGCATCACAGGGCTACGCGTCACGATGGATTCACGCCAGCCGTCGTCGCCGGATGGCGCCGCGTGCTCAAGAGCGCTGTCGATCGCTTTATAGAGGGCGTCTTTATCCACCGGTTTGGTGAGGAAGCTGAATACCCCCTGCTGCGTCGCGGCCACCGCATCAGGAATAGATCCGTGAGCGGTGAGGATAATCACCGGCATCCCGGGCTGCTGCTTCTGGATCTCCGTGAACAGTTGCAGGCCATCCATTTCATCCATGCGCAAATCGCTGATCACCAGATCGATTTTCTCGCGGCTGAGCACTTTCAGCCCCTCCTGCCCGCTTTCAGCGGTGACCACGCTGTAGCCTTCGCTGACCAGACGCATCCCCAGCAGCTTTAACAGCCCGGGATCGTCATCCACCAGTAACAGATGGGCAGGTTTACGGCTTGTCATGGCTTCACATCCTCTTGTTTCGGCGTCTCACTGTCTGGCGTCGTGGCAGAGTTGCCTTTCGACCCATCGGGCAGATAGCTGCCTGCCGGCTTACGCGTCGAGAGCTGTCTTTCGATATCGGTCAGATTTTCGAGCTTGCGGGTGGTGGTTTCCAGCTGCTCGCGCAGCGACTCCTGCTGCTGGCGAAGCGCATCAAGCTCGCTGTCGCTTGACTGCTGCAATTTGCTGTAGCGGAAACGCTCTTCGGACAGCTGTAATTGCAGGGTTTGTCCGTCCCGCCAGAGCTGATAAACCGGGCGCACCTGGAGGGGAATATTGATCACGTAAGTATCCAGCCGCGTCACGTTGGCGCGGCGTTCGACAGGCGTGATTCTGGCATCCGCCATCACGATCCCGCGTTTAAACGCGTCCTGCCAGGTATCGTCCATCAGCATCGCCGCCTGGGCACGGGCCTCGGCGGGCGCCAGTCGCTGGGCGCAGTCTATTCCGCGCAGCCAGAACAGCGGATTGGATTCAACATCACGCCCCGACAGGCTCCAGATATCATCGCAACGTGTTGAAAGGAAATCGGCCAGCTGTTTTTGCGGCCATTTATCTTCCTGTTTGTGGCTAATCGCACTTTTTGGTGCATGGGTTACACAGCCGGCCAGCAGTAAGCAGGGCAGGCTGAGGCGCACATTTTTGCTGGAAAACACCGCGCGCAGTGCGCGGTAAAAGACGTGTGACATACTCACCAGGTTGTTATTCATTTCATTGATTTTTCCGGCTCAAGAGGCAGTTCGATACGAAAACAGACATCGGCGCGTTCATCACTCACGATGTTAAGCTCACCCTGCATGCGTCGTATGCAGTCGCGGGCAATACTCAGCCCCAGACCACTTCCTTTTACCGCACCTTTTCGCTGATGACTCCCCTGGAAGAAGGGCTCAAAGATCATCGTTTTTTCATCATCCGGAATCGGGCTTCCCGTATTCGCTACGTCAATAAATACCCGCGAACCGTTGTTATTGCTTCTGATATAAATGGTACCGGATTCAGTACCATAGTGCACCGCATTGGAATAAAGATTATCCAGTACGCTCATTAAGAGCATCGGCTCTGCCAGACAGGATGGCGCATTGAGATCCACCTGGGTATGCATCATTTTAGCTCTTGCTGGCAGGCTATGGGCGGAGATCACCATGTCCACCAGCGGTTCAATCTCAACGCTTTCAAGCACCACAGCACCATCCGCCAGCTTGCGGTTATAGTCCAGCAGTTGTTCAATAAGTTTTTGTAAATTGCGGCTACTGGCATCCAGAATCGCCACGATCTCTTTTTGCTTAGGGGATAACGGCCCCGCTACTTCATCTGCCAGCAGCTCCGTGCCTTCACGCATACTGGCCAGCGGTGTTTTGAGTTCGTGTGAGATATGGCGCAGGAACTGGTGACGCTGCGATTCCAGCCACGCCAGGCGTTCAGAAAGCCAGATGATGCGCTGACCGACCGAGCGCAGCTCACGCGGGCCTTTAAAAACAACCGTATCCCCGAGAGATTTGCCCTCCCCCAGGCGGTTAATTATCCGCTGGATCCCCTTTACCGGGCCGATGATCATGCGGGTAAAGAGCAGTACCAGCCCCAGGCTGACGAGGAACAGCACCAGCGCCTGCCAGCCGAAGAACTGGCCGCGCTCGGCAATCTCCTGCTGGAGTTGCTGCCCACGGGAAAAGATAACCGTACGGGTGGATTGCACCATCTCCGTATTGGCGTTCGCGAAGGCTTCAAGTCGGGCGGCGGCGGCGGCATCAGGACCGCTGTTTTTGCACTGGAGCTGCGCCAGATCGTTCAGATCCTGACGCAGCGCCTGATAGAGTTTGTCATCCGGCAAGACCCCGGCATGGGCATCCAGCATTTCGCTGTAGCGTTTACGCTGGTTCTGATAGACCCTCTCCAGCGTACGGTCGTCCAGCACGCAGTACTGGCGATAGCTACGCTCCATCTCCAGCGCGGCGTTGGTCATTGCCTCGCTACGGCGGGCATCAATAAGCGTGGTGCGGTTAGTCAGGGCCGCCTGGGCACTTAACGCATTCAGGCTTTGCCATGCCTGCCACGCCAGAACCAGCAAAGGTAGCAGGATCAGCAGGAAGGCCATCATAACGAGCTGTCGCAGGGAGCGAGGGAAAGCGGGCCAGCGTTTCAACACATTACTCTCATCATCCGGGTTTGAGGAGAGCGTAACTGAGTCTGCCCTTCAGATACAACAAAGCCGGGTAAAAACCCGGCTTTGTCATGGAATAAGGCGGTGCCTAACTCGACGTTTCGCCCTGGCCTGATAAAGCATTGCAATAATCAGTAGTTGGACGGCAGGCACCTTTTTGTGCGTCATTCGAAGTTTATGTAGCACGTCCCGAAGGGGCTGACATAAGAAGGTGAATGAGCCACTGGCTACTATTATGCAACATACGTGCCAGATTGCAAACTTTGATACTATCCTTATGATTAATAATTGTTTTATTATTAAAATGCATTGATTGTCAGGTGAATGATTTCCAGGCTAAGTGTCGCTATTAAGCAACACCTTAATGGAAACCTGTCCTGCCATAGATAAATCAACAATTTATATGTCTCTTATTGGAGACACTCAATCCAGAGGATTGTCGCAATTTTGCGACAGGTACAAAAAAGCCCGGTGGCGCTCGCGCTTACCGGGCCTACAGTCAGGGCGTTGAAACTTAACCCAGTTGTTTACGCGCGTTGCGGAAAATGCGCATCCACGGGCTGTCCTCGCCCCAGTTTTCCGGGTGCCAGGAATTGCTCACGGTGCGGAAGACACGCTCCGGGTGCGGCATCATGATGGTCACCCGACCGCTTTCGCTGGTGACCGCGGTAATGCCATTTGCCGAACCGTTCGGGTTAGCCGGATAGGTTTCGGTGACCTTGCCGAAGTTATCAACAAAGCGCAGCGCTACCAGTCCTTTGCTTTCAAGCTGAGCCAGGTGCGCCGCATCACGCATTTCAACCTGACCTTCGCCGTGCGAAACCGCGATTGGCATCTGCGAACCCACCATTCCCTGCAACAGCAGAGACGGGCTTTGGGTTACTTCTACCAGGCTGAAGCGCGCTTCGAAGCGGTCAGACTGGTTACGCACAAAGCGCGGCCAGGCTTCGCTGCCCGGGATCAACTCGCGCAGGTTAGACATCATCTGACAGCCGTTACACACACCCAGCGCCAGCGTCTGCGGACGATGGAAGAAGGTTTCGAACTCGTCACGCACGCGGCTGTTGAACAGAATAGACTTCGCCCAGCCTTCGCCCGCGCCCAGCACGTCACCGTAGGAGAACCCTCCGCAGGCAACCAGCGCCTGGAAATCATCCAGCCCGGTACGCCCGGCCAGCAGGTCGCTCATGTGGACGTCGATGGCGTCAAAGCCCGCCCGGTGGAAGGCCGCCGCCAT
The DNA here is from genome assembly GCF_049238665.1 of Enterobacter cloacae complex sp. IR5450. Classification (NCBI taxonomy): domain Bacteria; kingdom Pseudomonadati; phylum Pseudomonadota; class Gammaproteobacteria; order Enterobacterales; family Enterobacteriaceae; genus Enterobacter; species Enterobacter cloacae complex sp. IR5450. Next base: position 17,606 of record NZ_JBMKIC010000005.1, on the reverse strand, counting down.
CTCAACGTGGGAGTTAACGCCCTGCTCGCGCAGCACGGCCACTTTCGGACGCGCACCGGTCGCAATGTACGGCGCAGCGATATCTTCGTTGATGTCGAAGGAGAGCTTCACGTTCAGGCCTGGATCGTTGTCGTTAGCCTTGGCGTTGTGTTCCTGATCGGCACATTCCGGGTTATCGCGCAGGCGCTGCATCTGCCAGGTGGTTTCTGCCCACCACATGCGCAGCGTGGTGCGGCTTTCGCTGAACACCGCGTGGCCGTCGGCTTCAATCACGAAGCGGTCGCCCTGCACCGCTTTACCGAGATAGTGTACGCAGTCTGCCAGACCGTGCTGCGCCAGAATCGCTTCCACCGCGTCGCGATCTGCGGCGCGTACCTGAATGACCGCGCCAAGCTCTTCGTTAAACAGCGCCGCCAGGCGGTCTTCGCCAAGCGTTGCAATGTTTGCTTCAACGCCGCAGTGACCGGTGAAGGCCATCTCTGCCAGCGTCACCAGCAGGCCACCATCGGAACGGTCGTGGTAGGCCAGCAGCTTGCGCTGTGCCACCAGCGCCTGAATTGCGTCGTAGAAGCCTTTTAGCTGCGCCACGTCGCGCACGTCGGCTGGCTTGTCGCCAAGTTGACGGTAAACCTGCGCCAGTGCGGTGGCGCCCAGCGCGTTGTGGCCTTTACCCAGGTCAATCAACAACAGGGCGTTATCTTCGGTCGCCAGCTGCGGCGTAACGGTATGGCGTACGTCTTCTACACGGGCAAACGCGGTGATCACCAGCGACAGCGGAGAGGTCATCTCGCGCTGCTCGTTACCCTCCTGCCAGCGGGTTTTCATCGACATGGAGTCTTTACCCACCGGAATGGTCAGGCCGAGGGCTGGACACAGCTCCTCACCCACCGCTTTCACGGCTTCATACAGGCCGGCGTCTTCCCCCGGGTGACCGGCTGCCGCCATCCAGTTCGCGGAAAGTTTGATACGTTTGATGTCGCCAATCTGCGTCGCCGCGATGTTGGTCAGCGCTTCACCAACCGCCAGTCGTGCAGAGGCGGCGAAGTCCAGCAGCGCCACCGGGGTGCGTTCGCCCAGCGCCATCGCTTCGCCGTAGTAGCTGTCGAGGCTCGCGGTGGTCACGGCGCAGTTCGCCACCGGGATCTGCCACGGGCCAACCATCTGATCGCGGGATACCATACCGGTAACGGTACGGTCGCCAATGGTCACCAGGAAGGTTTTCTCTGCCACAGCAGGCAGGTGCAGCACGCGGTTGACCGCTTCCGCCACGGTAATGCCCTGGCGATCCAGCGCTTTGCCCGCTGCTTTACGGGTTGTTACGTCGCGGGTCATCTTCGGCGTTTTACCGAGCAGCACGTCCAGCGGCAGATCGATAGGCTGGTTGTCGAAATGGGTGTCGCTCAGAGTCAGGTGCTGCTCTTCGGTCGCTTCACCGATGACGGCATACGGCGCGCGCTCGCGGCGGCACAGCTCGTCAAACAGCGGCAGTTGGTCGGCCGCAACCGCCAGCACATAGCGCTCCTGGGATTCGTTACACCAGATTTCCAGCGGGCTCATACCCGGCTCATCGCTCAGGATATCGCGCAGGTTGAAGCGTCCGCCGCGACCGCCGTCGCTCACCAGCTCCGGCATAGCGTTGGACAGACCGCCCGCGCCCACGTCGTGGATGAACAGAATCGGGTTAGCATCGCCCAGCTGCCAGCAGCGGTCGATCACTTCCTGGCAGCGACGCTCCATCTCAGGGTTGTCACGCTGCACGGAGGCGAAATCGAGATCCGCATCAGACTGGCCGGAGGCCATAGAAGAGGCCGCACCGCCGCCCAGACCGATGTTCATCGCCGGGCCGCCCAGCACGATCAGCTTCGCGCCGACGACGATCTCGCCTTTCTGCACGTGATCGGCACGGATGTTGCCGATCCCGCCCGCCAGCATGATCGGTTTGTGGTAGCCGCGCAGCTCTTCGCCGTTGTGGCTGTCCACTTTCTCTTCATAGGTACGGAAGTAACCGTTCAGCGCCGGACGACCAAATTCGTTGTTAAACGCCGCGCCGCCCAGCGGGCCTTCGGTCATGATATCCAGCGCGGTCACGATGCGCTCTGGCTTGCCGAAATCTTCTTCCCACGGCTGTTCAAAGCCCGGGATACGCAGGTTGGAGACGGAGAAACCGACCAGACCCGCTTTTGGTTTCGCGCCGCGACCGGTCGCCCCTTCGTCACGGATTTCACCGCCGGAGCCGGTCGCCGCACCCGGCCATGGGGAGATCGCCGTCGGGTGGTTGTGGGTTTCCACTTTCATCAGGATATGCGCGGGCTCCTGATGGAAGTCATAGCGCCCTGCTTCGCGATCGGCGAAGAAGCGGCCCACCTCGGAACCTTCCATCACCGCGGCGTTGTCTTTATAGGCAGACAGCACGTGGTCAGGGGTTTGCTCCATGGTGTTTTTGATCATTTTGAACAGCGACTTCGGCTGCTGTTCGCCGTCGATAATCCAGTCGGCGTTGAAAATCTTGTGGCGGCAGTGCTCGGAGTTGGCCTGCGCGAACATATACAGTTCGATGTCGTTCGGGTTGCGATTCAGCTTAACGAATGCATCCTGAAGGTAGTCGATTTCATCCTCTGCGAGTGCCAGACCAAGACGCAGGTTTGCGTCAATCAGCGCCTGACGGCCCTGCCCCAGCAGATCCACGCTCTGTACCGGCGCAGGCTGATGGTGGGAGAACAGTTTCTGCGCATCATCCAGAGAGTCAAACACACTCTCCATCATGCGGTCGTGCAGTTCAGCCGCAACCGCCTGCCACTGCGCGTCGCTCAGGGTAGAGGCTTCCACGTAGTACGCCACACCGCGCTCCAGACGGTTAATCTGGTTCAGGCCGCAGTTGTGAGCGATGTCTGTTGCTTTGGAAGACCAGGGGGAGATGGTGCCAGGGCGTGGCGTGGCGAGGATTAATTTGCCGGTCGGCGTATGGCTGCTAAGGCTTGGGCCATATTTAAGCAGACGTTCCAGCTGTACGCGCTCCTCTGCATTCAGGGGGGCATTCAGGTCAGCAAAATGGACATACTCAGCGTAAATATTGCTTACCGGAAGGTCGGCCGCCTGAAAACGTGCCAGCAGTTTGGTAATACGGAAGGCAGACAGTGCAGGCGAACCACGCAGAATTTCCATCATAAGTCTCTCGTCTTCGAAGCGCCGGGGCGCTTACAGTGTGCGCAAGGGGGGAAAACGGGCGTCATTATAGAGAATCCTGAGCGCCGACGAAACCGTTTGCGTCGAAATAAAATTGGCAAAGAGATTTAACAATAGATGTGACCTGTCTCTCTAATTGGTTGCCAACTGGCGCTACTTTGCGCAAAATGCCGCTCAATCAATGGCAAACTCTACTCTTAACATGACTACAGCACACTGAGGCAACCGGCGTCGCAGAGAATTAACTAATTGAAAAAATTAAAGATTAATTATCTGCTCATCGGCATTGTTACGTTGCTGCTGGCAGTGGCCCTCTGGCCGTCTATCCCCTGGTTCGGCAAGGCCGAAAACCGTATCGCCGCCATTCAGGAGCGGGGGGAGTTGCGCGTCAGTACCCTCTCCTCCCCGCTTATTTACGACGATATCAACGGTAAAACCATCGGTCTTGATTACGAACTGGCACAGCTGTTTGCGGACTATCTGGGCGTGAAGCTGAAAGTTACCGTGCGGCAGAACATCAACCAGCTGTTTGATGATTTGGACCATGACCGTGCCGATATTCTCGCCGCAGGTCTGGTGTACAACAGCGAACGCAGCAAAAACTATCAGCCGGGCCCGACCTACTACTCCGTGTCGCAGCAGGTGGTTTATCGTGTGGGTAGCCTGCGCCCGCGCTCACTGGCCGACATCACCGACCAGCAATTGACCATTGCGCCAGGCCATGTGGTGATTGACGATCTGCGGGCGTTGAAAGAGAAAAAATACCCTAACCTCAGCTGGACGGTCGATCCTAAACTCGGCACGACCGAATTGCTGGAGCAGGTAAAAGATAAAAAGCTGGCCTATACCATTGCTGATTCGGTGGCGATCAGTCTTTTCCAGCGCGTTCATCCTGAAATCGCCGTGGCGCTGGATGTGACCGACGAACAGCCGGTGACCTGGTTTACCCAGCTGGACGACGATCAAACCGTCTCTGCGGCCATGCTCGATTTCTTTAATTCCATCAATGAAGACGGCACCCTGGCGCGTCTGGAAGAGAAATATCTCGGTCACGGGGACGATTTTGATTACGTTGACACCCGCACCTTCCTGCGCGCGGTGGACAGCGTGCTGCCGGACCTGCAACCGCTGTTTGAGAAGTACGCCCAGGAGATTGACTGGAAGCTGCTGGCGGCAATTTCCTACCAGGAATCGCACTGGGATGCTCAGGCCACCTCCCCCACGGGCGTGCGCGGGTTGATGATGCTGACCAAAAATACCGCCCAGAGCCTCGGCATCAGCGACCGGACCGATGCGGAACAGAGCATCAGCGGCGGCGCGCAGTATTTACAGGATATGATGGCGAAAGTGCCGGAGACGGTCCCGGAAGGGGAGCGGATCTGGTTTGCGCTGGCCGCCTATAACATGGGGTATGCGCATATGCTCGACGCGCGGGCGCTGACGGCGAAAACCAAAGGTAATCCGGACAGTTGGTCAGATGTAAAACAGCGCCTGCCGCTGCTTAGCCAGAAACAGTGGTACCAGAAGCTGACGTATGGCTATGCGCGCGGGCATGAAGCGTATGCCTACGTGGAAAATATTCGTAAGTATCAGATAAGCCTGGTGGGATATCTGCTGGAGAAAGAAAAAGAGGCGGCCGAGGCGCAACAGCTGGCTGAAAGCTATCCGGTGGTCGCACCGGAAGAGCTTAATCACCCTGCGGTTTCAATTCTGCCTTTTGTTGCTTTTTCTGCTGCCGACGCATTCGAAAAAAGTCACTTAACAGACCCGAACATTCTGGTGCAAGTACCCCGCCGATAGTTTTCACCTGGTGGTTCATCCCCGGATGCCCAAGTACGTCCATCAGTGAACCAGCAGCGCCCGTCTTTTCATCCCGCGCGCCAAACACCAGCGTACCGATTCGGCTGTGCACCATCGCCCCGGAGCACATTACGCACGGCTCAAGGGTGACATACAGGGTGGTATCAAGCAGACGATAGTTTTGCAGCACCAGTCCGCCCTGACGCAGCGCCATAATTTCAGCATGCGCGGTAGGATCGTGACGGCCAATCGGACGGTTCCACCCTTCCCCAATCACCTGATTGTTATGGACCAGAACCGCGCCCACGGGCACTTCGCCCTCTTCCCAGGCGCGCTGAGCCAGCGCCAGCGCATGACGCATCCAGTATTCATGATTGTGTTCAGGGTTGGACAAGGGCTGATACTCCAGTCGAAAAGCGGGCGGCATTATACACAGCCGGTACAGATAAGACTATTCGAGTTGCTGAAGTTCGCCCAGAGGCGTGACGCGCCAGCGATGCTGGCAAAAATAGAGCAGCGGGTTGTCCTGCTTGCTGTCGCTGTAGCCGCTGTACAGACGCAGCGGCGTACCGATGCGTTTCTCCAGCTGCACCACTTTTTCATGTCCGAGGCAGCGCAGGGTGAGCACCCAGCCGCCGTAGCCGCGCGCGATCTGCGTGGCGATAAGATTTACGCGCGGCAGCCAGGGCGTATCAAAATAGACTTGCTCCACCAGCGTCTGCGGGGAGCCAGTAATCAGCCAGATATCGGCATCATTGGCGTCGAGATAGCTGGTCAGGCGCGCCTGTACCACGGGAAACGCGGCGACGTGCCCGCGAAACCAGTGCGCAAAATCCTGTTCGAGCTGCTTGAGGCGCGCTTCGCTATGACCAAACGTGCATCCCCAGAGCAGCAGGCTCATCGGCCAGCGCGCTGCACGGCCTTTCACCAGCAGCGCGATGCCAATAACGGGTAACAGGGGTAATACCAGCAACGCGTTAAGGGGCTGGCGCCGCAGCAGGTAGCGCATAAAGGTGCCGAACATATCCTGCTGATGCAGCGTTCCATCCAGATCAAAAAAGACAACGCGACGCTCGTGACTGGCCAAACCTTACTCCTCTGGGTCGTTGAATCCTAACAGCCAGGTAAACAGGAACCCGGCGATCACCGCTACCAGATAGCCTAACAGATAGAGCATCACTTTTCCGGTCACGATGGTTAATGCCAGCGGTAAACCGGAGATCCCGAAGGTAATGACGGTCGCCACTTTCCAGTAGCTGATTAACGCCCCGCCCACCGCGCCACCGAGACAGGCGGCCAGGAACGGCTTACCCAGCGGCAAGGTCACGCCGAAAATCAACGGTTCGCCGATACCGAGTAACCCGACCGGCAGCGCCCCTTTAATGACCTTTTTCAGACGCGCGTTGCGGGTTTTCATCAGCACCGCGATGGCCGCGCCGACCTGCCCAACGCCAGCCATCGACAGGATCGGCAGCAGGGCGTTATAGCCGTGCGCCTGTACCAGTTCGACGTGAATCGGCACCAGCCCCTGATGCAGACCGGTCAGCACTAACGGCAGGAAGGTCCCGGACAGCACGGCCCCCACCAGCAGCCCGCCGCGATCGATCGCCAGAGACGCGCCGTGGGCGATGGCTTCAGAGATCGCGCCACCTAACGGTTGCAGCGCCACAATCGCCACGCTCCCGGTAATCAATGTGGTCAGCAGCGGGTTGAGGATCAGTTCAATCGAGCCTGGCAGCAACGCGCGTAGCTTTTTCTCAATCCAGCACATCAGAATGACCACCAGCAGCACGGCAATCACCCCACCGCGGCCAGGCTGAAGCGCCTCGCCAAACAGCGTAATCTGCGCCAGCTGCGGGCTGGAGAGGATACCCGCCATTACGCCGCCCATCGCCAGCGAGCCGCCGAACACTTTGGCCGTGTTCACCCCCACCAGAATATTCATGATGGCAAACACCGCGCTGCCGAAAATCGCCAGAATACCCAGCAGGTTCGGATACTGGGTGGCGAAATTCCCGACAATATCCGGACGCTTGAGGATATTGATAATCCCGGTGATCAGCCCCGACGCGATAAACGCCGGGATAAGAGGAATAAAGACGTTTGCCAGCTGGCGCAGCGCATCGCTCATGGGGGCTTTGTATTTGGCTTTCGCCTGCGCTTTGGTGCGTTCCGCGTCGTCAAAGGCGGGAGCCGTTTCACTGCCCGTCATCAGGGCGCGCATGGCATCAACCACCTGCGCCGCTTTGCCCGGACCGACAATCAGCTGGTGCTGTTGCCCCTGTTTAACGTACCCGCTCACGCCGGGGAGCTGCTTCAGGCGCGTTAAATCAAGCTTTTCGTCGTTGTACACCTCGACGCGTACACGCGTCATGCAGTTTTCCAGACGCTGAATATTTTTTTCCCCACCGATCCCAAGCAGGATGTCGCTGGCGAGCGCTGCTGTTTTGTCCATAAACGCCTCTTATTGATGTTCTAATGCCGCCCGTAAAAACCCGTGATGGGCTTCAAGCCTGGCTCTGGCCGCGGCTGCATCCAGCCCGGTTAATATCATCAGAATGGCGGGTTTTACATCGTGATCGGTCTGCTGAAGCACCTTTTCCGCCTCTTCACGACTGGCGCCTGTCGCTTCCATCACCATGCGGCAGGCTCTGTCCACCAGCTTGACGTTGGTGGCCTGCATATCCACCATCAGGTTTTGGTAGACCTTGCCAAATTTCACCATCGCGCCGGTGGAGATCATATTGAGCACCAGCTTCTGTGCGGTTCCGGATTTCAGGCGCGTGGAGCCGGTGAGCGCTTCCGGCCCGACGACCGGAGAGATGGCAATGGCGGCCACCTGCGCAATCGGCGAACCCGGGTTACAGGAGATGGCCACCGTGGTACATCCCGTCTGTCTGGCGTATTCCAGCCCACCAATGACGTACGGCGTACGACCAGAAGCCGCCAGCCCGACGACCAGATCCTGCGCGGTCAGGTTCAGCGCCCTGAGATCGTCTTCCCCAAGCTGTTTATTGTCTTCTGCCCCTTCCACCGCTTTCAGCAGCGCGCCGGGGCCACCGGCAATCAGGCCAACGACCAGACCGTGCGGAACGCCAAACGTCGGGGGACATTCTGAGGCATCCAGCACACCGAGGCGCCCACTGGTACCCGCCCCCATATAAATAATGCGTCCTCCTGCTTTCAGAGCGTCGGCAGCGGCGTCTACGGCTTTCGCCACCTCGGGCAATGTCTCTTTGACTGCCAGCGCGACGAGGGTATCCTGTTGATTAAAGCGGTTTACCAGCTCCAGCGTGGACAGTGCATCAAGATCCATGGTTTGCGGGTTACGCGTTTCAGAAACAAGAGAGCCTAGATTCATGTTATTTACCTCTGGAATTTTTAATTCATAATAAACGCACTATAATGGAATATAAAATTCATTCAGGCGAGCATAATTCGTATTTGCGCGGGTAATCACATTTTCGCCAGGAGACCGTATGAACTGTTTAATTCGTATTCGCCAGCGCTACGCAGGGTTTGCCCAGAGTGACAAAAAGCTGGCGGATTATTTACTTTCCCAGCCCGATCGCGCGCGACACCTCAGCTCCCAGCAGCTGGCAGGCGAAGCCGGGGTGAGCCAGTCGAGCGTGGTGAAATTTGCCCAGAAGATAGGCTATAAAGGCTTTCCGGCGCTAAAACTGGCGATCAGTGAAGCACTGGTAAGCAACCCTAATCCGCAGTCAATGCCGGTGCATAACCAGATCCGCGGCGACGATCCGATGCGTCTGGTCGGCGAAAAGCTGATCAAGGAGAACGTGGCGGCAATGCATGCCACGCTGGATGTGAACACGGAAGAGAAGCTGCTGGAAAGCGTAGCCATGCTTCGCGACGCGCGGCGTATTGTATTGACCGGGATCGGTGCCTCCGGACTGGTTGCGCGTAACTTTGGCTGGAAGCTGACAAAAATCGGCTATAACGCCATCGTTGAACAGGATATGCACGCGCTGCTGGCGACCGTGCAGGCCATGGATCCTGACGATTTACTGCTGGCCATCTCCTATTCCGGCGAGCGCCGTGAAATTAATATGGCTACCGACGAAGCCCTGCGCGTAGGAGGAAAAATTCTGGCCATTACTGGCTTCAGCCCGAATGCGCTCCAGCAGCGGGCCACCCGCTGTCTGTATACCATCGCCGAGGAACAGGCCACTCGCAGCGCGGCGATTTCGTCGACGAGTGCGCAGATGATGCTGACGGACCTGCTGTTTATGGCGCTGGTTCAGCAGGATCTGGAGCGTGCGCCAGAGCGTATTCGTCACAGCGAAGAGCTGGTAAAAAAACTGGTTTGAACAACGAATGAGCGTATAATGCCCGCCCTGTTTGTGATGTTTCTGAGAATTTCCTGATGGCGCTGTTAATCACCAAAAAATGCATCAACTGCGATATGTGCGAACCCGAATGCCCGAACGAGGCGATTTCGATGGGCGACAGCATTTATGAGATTAACAGCGACCGCTGCACCGAGTGCATTGGCCACTATGAGACGCCGACCTGCCAGAAGGTGTGCCCCATTCCCAATACGATCTTAAAAGATCCGGCACATGTCGAGAACGAAGAACAGCTGTGGGATAAGTTTGTCCTGATGCACCATGCGGACAAAATTTAACCTTCGATAATCACCGTCGCACAGGCGTAGTGGCGTTCATCTGCAAGCGTTACGTGCATGTGCGCCACGCCCAGCTTCTCCGCCAGCTTAAGCGCCTCGCCCCATAAACGCAGACGTGGCTTACCCAGCTCATCGTTAAACACTTCAAACTGGTTAAACGCCAGGCCGTTACGAATGCCCGTGCCGAACGCTTTCGCCGCCGCCTCTTTTACCGCGAAACGCTTTGCCAGAAAGCGCACCGGCTGCTGATGCGCCTCCCAGATAGCCCATTCGTTATCGCTCAGCACGCGTCTTGCGAGGCGATCGCCGCTCCGGGCGATCACCGCTTCGATGCGGGCTATTTCAACGATGTCGGTGCCTAAGCCCAGAATAGCCATTACTGACGCGCTTCCAGCATCAGGCGCTTCATCTCGGAAACCGCTTCTTTCAGGCCGCTCATCACCGCACGACCAATAATGGCGTGGCCGATGTTCAGCTCGTGCATTTCCGGCAGGGCAGCGATGGCTTTTACGTTGTGATAGGTCAGGCCGTGACCGGCGTTAACCTTCAGTCCCAGGCTCGCGGCGTAGGTTGCCGCTTTGGCGATCCGCTCCAGCTCTTTCGCCTGCGCTGCGTCGTTTTCAGCATCGGCATAGCAGCCGGTGTGAATTTCAATATACGGCGCGCCCACGTCGGCAGCGGCTTTAATCTGGGTGAAATCGGCGTCGATGAAGAGAGAAACCAGGATACCGGCATCCGCCAGGCGTTTGCTGGCATCGCGCATTTTGTCGAGCTGCCCGGCCACATCCAGACCGCCTTCGGTGGTCACTTCCTGTCGTTTTTCCGGCACCAGGCAGCAGAAATGCGGCTTCGTATCGCAGGCAATCGTCAGCATCTCTTCCGTTACTGCCATCTCCAGATTCATGCGGGTATCCAGCGTCTGGCGCAGGATACGCACGTCGCGATCGGTGATGTGGCGACGGTCTTCACGCAGATGGACGGTAATGCCGTCCGCCCCAGCCTGCTCGGCGATAAACGCCGCCTGAACCGGATCCGGATACGCCGTGCCGCGCGCGTTGCGCAGGGTGGCAATGTGGTCGATGTTGACGCCTAACAGTAATTCAGCCATGACAATCCTCGGTATTTTTGTTCATTTACCTTCCTCCTCTCCCTCCGGGAGAGGGCTGGAGTGAGGGGTAAAACATTAGCGTTTCGGCATAAACTGCCTGAATAATTCGCGGCTCTTTAAAGGTTTGCCCCCAAGATACGGCTTGAGCGCAATTCGGGTAAAGCGTTTTGCCGCACGCAGGGTGTCGGCGTCCGGGAACTCGCGTTCATACAGTGCTCTGAGCTGGCGCCCGGTAAAGGTGCTGTTATCGACGACGACACTGGCAATAAAGCCCTTTTCCTCACGATAGCGATAGGTCATGGTATCTTCTACCTCGTCCCCACTCCCCGCGCAGTGCAGAAAATCAACACCGTATCCAAGGTGACCAAGCAGCGCCAGCTCGAAACGACGCAGCACAGGCTCAGGAGTGCCGGTTGCGCCAGCGAGCGACTGAATACAGTGCAGGTAATCAAAGAAAAGTTCAGAGAAGCGGGTCTCATGTTCAAGCACCCGTGAGATGAGTTCGTTGACGTACAAACCGCTGTAGAGCGTGATACCAGAAAGAGGAAGCGCGAGGGAAACGGCTTCAGCACTGCGCAGGGTTTTGACTTCCCCTCGCCCGCCAAAGCGGACCAGCAGTGGGGTGAAAGGCTGCAAGGCACCTTTGAGATTAGAACGTCTGGAACGTGCGCCTTTGGCAACAAGGCGCACGCGACCGGACTCTTCCGTGAAGACGTCCAGCATCAGGCTGGTTTCGCTCCAGGGACGACTATGCAGGACAAAGGCGCGCTGCCATCCATCCATATGCTCGTCGTCTTAGGTTACTGATCTTCGCCGTAACCGAGGCTGCGCAGCGCACGCTCATCATCGGCCCAGCCAGATTTCACTTTCACCCACAGTTCCAGGTGAACCGGTGCTTCAAACATGTCCTGCATGTCTTTACGGGCTTCGATTCCGATAGTTTTGATCTTGGCGCCTTTATTACCGATCACCATCTTCTTCTGCCCTTCACGCTCAACGAGGATCAGACCGTTAATATCGTAACCGCCGCGCTCGTTGCTCTGGAAACGCTCGATCTCCACCGTCACAGAGTACGGCAGTTCAGCGCCCAGGAAACGCATCAGCTTCTCACGGATGATTTCAGACGCCATAAAACGCTGAGAGCGATCGGTGATGTAGTCTTCAGGGAAGTGATGAGTCGCTTCCGGCAGATGCTTGCGCACGATGCCCGCGATGGTATCAACGTTCAGACCCGTCTCCGCAGACAGCGGAACGATGTCGAGGAAGTTCATCTGGCTGCCCAGCCATTGCAGGTGCGGCAGCAGATCGGCTTTTTCCTGCACATTGTCCACTTTATTGACCGCAAGGATCACCGGCGTTTTGCCGTCGCGCAGCTTGTTCAGGACCATTTCGTCGTCCGGCGTCCAGCGGGTGCCTTCCACAACGAAAATCACCAGCTCTACGTCGCCAATGGAGCTGCTCGCCGCCTTGTTCATCAGACGGTTGATGGCGCGCTTCTCTTCCATGTGCAGGCCCGGGGTATCGACGTAAATCGCCTGATACGCGCCTTCAGTATGGATACCGACGATGCGGTGACGCGTGGTCTGCGCCTTACGCGAGGTGATAGAAATCTTCTGCCCAAGCAGATTATTCAGCAGGGTGGATTTGCCAACGTTCGGACGTCCGACGATGGCAATAAATCCGCAATAGGTTTTGTCGATGCTCATTCCAGCTCCAGCATTTTTAACGCCTGTTCGGCGGCAGCCTGTTCAGCCTTACGACGGCTTGAACCCGTGCCGACCACCGGTTCACTCAGGCCACTGACCTGGCAATGGATGGTAAATTCCTGATCGTGCGCTTCGCCACGTACCTGCACCACCAGATAGGATGGCAGCGGCAGATGACGACCCTGCAAATATTCTTGCAGACGCGTTTTAGGATCTTTTTGTTTATCGCCCGGGCTGATTTCGTCCAGGCGGGTCTGATACCAGTTCAGGATCAGCTTTTCTACGGTCTGGATATCGCTGTCCAGGAACACGCCACCGATCAATGCCTCGACCGTATCGGCAAGGATGGATTCACGACGGAAACCACCACTTTTCAGCTCACCTGGCCCCAGACGCAGACATTCACCCAGCTCAAACTCGCGTGCGATTTCAGCGAGGGTATTGCCGCGCACCAGCGTGGCGCGCATGCGGCTCATATCACCTTCGTCCACACGCGGAAAACGATGATAAAGCGCATTTGCAATCACGAAACTTAAAATAGAGTCGCCTAAAAACTCGAGACGCTCATTATGTTTGCTGCTGGCACTGCGATGGGTTAATGCCTGTTGCAACAACTCCTGATGATGAAAAGTGTAGCCCAGCTTCCGTTGAAGCCGATTAATTACGATGGGGTTCATGCGATACCAATAAATGAATGCGTCAAAAATGCAGCACACGAAACCGACCTGAGAAAACCAACGCGGTTTCGTGTGCCGTGGCACCCTTGCAGGGCCAACCTTAAACTTCGGGGGAATATTCTATACACAACGACAGGGGATGTCGTTAGTTCAAAGAGATTTATCGCTGAAATAATTCACGTAGCGGCGAATAAAAGCCGCTACGTGTTATTTTTGACGAAAATTAATGAATTCCGCCAATACGATTCAGGCGAACGCCGGTCGGCCACTCGCCTTCCTGCTTCTCAAAACTCATCCAGATAGCGGTTGCTTTACCGACCAGATTCGCTTCCGGCACAAAGCCCCAGTAACGGCTGTCCGCAGAGTTATCGCGGTTGTCACCCATCATGAAGTAGTGTCCCGGTGGCACAATCCAGGTCGCCAGCTGTTGGCCTGGCTGCTGGTAGTACATTGCCAGTTGATCCTGTGCGATTGGCACGGTCAGAATGCGGTGAGTGACATCGCCCAGCGTCTCTTTCCGTTCAACCAGACGAATACCGTTCTCTTTGGTTTCACCTTTTGGCACCTGGAAGAATCCGCTGGTCGCTTCACCGCCGTTACGGCGGGCAAAGGTCTGCACAAAATCACTTGGCTCAACGTTGGAGTAAGTGACTGGCAGCCCATTTTCACATGCAGTTCCAGAGCTACAGCCTGGCTGAATGGTCACCTCTTTCGCCACCGGATCGTAGGTCACTTTATCGCCCGGCAGACCTACCGCGCGTTTAATATAATCCAGCCGTGGATCTTCCGGATATTTAAACACCACGATGTCGCCACGTTTCGGATGACCCGTTTCGATCAGCGTTTTCTGGTAGATCGGATCTTTGATGCCATAGGCAAACTTCTCAACCAGAATGAAATCACCGATCAGCAGCGTTGGCATCATCGATCCTGACGGGATCTGGAACGGTTCATAGATAAAAGAACGCACCACCAGCACAATCGCCAGCACCGGGAATACCGATGCCCCTGTTTCCAGCCAGCCCGGTTTTGGGCCGACTTTTTTCAGGGTTTTCGCGTCCAGCGCATCGCCCGTGGCTGCCTGCGCGGCAGCCTGACGTTCACGGCGTTTTGGGGCGAAGATAAACTTATCCAGGCACCACAACAGACCTGTCACCAGGGTAGCGATGACCAGGATCAGGGCAAACATGTTCGCCATGCCAACTCCTTAAGGTTATTTACCGTTACCGTCTTTACCAACATGAAGGATGGCAAGGAATGCTTCCTGCGGCAGCTCAACGTTACCGACCTGCTTCATACGCTTCTTACCTTCTTTCTGCTTCTGCAACAGCTTTTTCTTACGGCTGACGTCGCCGCCATAGCACTTAGCCAGAACGTTTTTACGCAGCTGCTTCACGGTTGAACGGGCAATGATGTGGTTACCAATGGCCGCCTGAATCGCAATGTCAAACTGCTGACGCGGGATGAGATCTTTCATCTTCTCAACCAGCTCACGACCACGGTACGGTGCGTTATCGTTGTGGGTGATCAGCGCCAGGGCATCAACACGCTCGCCGTTGATCAGTACATCCACGCGAACCATGTTCGAGGCCTGGAAGCGTTTGAAGTTGTAGTCCAGCGACGCATAGCCACGGGAGGTAGACTTCAGACGGTCGAAGAAGTCGAGCACTACTTCCGCCATCGGAATTTCATAGGTCAGCGCCACCTGGTTACCGTGGTAAACCATGTTGGTCTGCACGCCACGCTTCTCAATACACAGGGTGATCACGTTGCCGAGGAACTCCTGCGGCAGCAGCATGTGACACTCTGCGATAGGCTCGCGCAGTTCCTGAATATTATTCAGCGGCGGGAGCTTGGACGGGCTGTCGACGTAGATCACCTCTTTCGACGTGGTTTCTACTTCGTAGACAACCGTCGGGGCGGTGGTGATCAGATCCAGATCGTATTCACGCTCCAGACGTTCCTGAATGATCTCCATGTGCAGCAGACCGAGGAAGCCACAGCGGAAGCCGAAGCCCAGCGCCGTTGAGCTTTCTGGCTCGTAGAACAGGGAGGCATCGTTGAGGCTCAGCTTTCCGAGCGCATCGCGGAAGTTTTCGTAATCGTCAGAGCTGACCGGGAACAGACCCGCATAAACCTGCGGTTTCACCTTTTTGAAGCCTGGCAGCGCTTTATCTGCCGGGTTACGTGCACCGGTCAGGGTATCACCCACCGGCGCGCCGAGGATGTCTTTAATGGCACAGACCAGCCAGCCCACTTCGCCGCATTTCAGCTCGGTACGGTCAACCTGTTTTGGCGTGAAGATGCCCAGACGATCAGCGTTGTAGACCTGGCCGGTGCTCATGACCTTGATTTTGTCGCCTTTACGCATGGTGCCGTTTTTAATACGCACCAGCGAAACAACGCCGAGGTAGTTATCAAACCAGGAGTCGATGATCAGCGCCTGTAGCGGCGCATCCGGGTCACCTTCCGGCGGCGGAATATCACGCACCAGACGTTCCAGTACATCCGGAACGCCGACGCCGGTTTTCGCCGAGCAGCGCACAGCATCGGTCGCATCAATACCGACGATGTCTTCAATCTCTTCCGCTACGCGCTCAGGATCGGCGGCTGGCAGGTCGATTTTATTCAGAACCGGCACCACTTCGAGATCCATTTCCATGGCGGTGTAGCAGTTTGCCAGCGTCTGGGCCTCTACGCCCTGTCCGGCATCCACCACCAGCAGCGCGCCTTCGCAGGCCGCCAGCGAGCGTGACACTTCATAAGAGAAGTCAACGTGCCCTGGGGTGTCGATAAAGTTCAGCTGATAGGTTTCACCATCGGAAGCTTTATAGTCGAGCGTCACGCTCTGCGCTTTGATGGTAATACCGCGTTCGCGTTCCAGGTCCATGGAGTCCAGAACCTGGGCTGCCATTTCACGATCAGACAGGCCACCGCAAATCTGGATAATACGGTCAGACAGCGTCGACTTACCGTGGTCAATGTGAGCAATGATGGAGAAATTTCTTATGTTCTTCATATGTATGGATTTATTTACTCGCTATGCGGATTAAATCTTCTTGATGGACACAGCGGTGGACACTCCACAGTAACTACCCCATCAACGACTGGCATGCATATTACACTGTAGCGCCCAAATCGTCAGCATACGATCTCCTGTTCATTGAGTGATAACGAGTGCCTACAGTTAAGCAATGTAAATTAAATTGTTGGGCAGTCATCATCACCCAGCGCGCGGTTGATGAAGAACGTCACTCTGCCAAGCACCTCCCCCTTCCAGAGCAGCACCTTCGCTCGCTTCGCCATCATCTGTCATGAGTGACAGCCCCATCAGATTGGCAAACTGTGTGTGGCAGTCGCACAGAATCAACAACACATCACTTGGCGTCTTCTTCATTACAGGTTCGATTACCGCAAAGCCTTTATCAGTTTCGAAGCTCGCTCTGCAACTCTTACTATCGCCCCATCACCGGCCATTCGCCGCCCGTTTTGCATAAGACGGGCGGCAGTTTACTTTACTCGTTCTATTAAGGATATTGCGTGTTTTACTCAGCTTTTTTTATCTTCTTTTTCTGCCTCGTAAATTGCTCCTATACTTCAATTTTCACTCATTGTTCCGTACACAGCCAATAGAGCAGTCAAGTAATTCTATTTTGTAAACAAGCTTGGTAACCTGAGTCTGTCGCTGACCCAGTAAGTTTTAAGCCTATTTTCAAGAATCACTGAGGGGAGGTACTAGTTGAGATACCGAGTAGTTTATAAATTACGTTTTGAGTTAGCTTTTAGCTTTCACAACCGAAAACTCGCAAATCCATTTCAACACACTTATATACTTCCGCTTGTAAAGTATTGGACCAGACGTTGACATTCTCAATAACAATCAAGAGATTCTTGCTTCAACGGAAGTTGAATTAACCTTCCTCCACAAGCATAAACGACATGCCCTGCCGCTTAAAATTCATCACATAGTACAACATCATCACGGAAAAAAACCGTTACAAGAGTTTACTTTCTCGGCGAATAATTTCACCACCCAGCCACTCTTGTTTGTATATCAACTGCCTGACAAATTCGTATCTCATACTCAGAGTCTTATCGTTCTTGGCAGATACAGAATCCATCAAGTTCACAACCTCAACAACTGCGTGATTTTTACAAATTGCCGTGGTTGCTTTATGGATATTATCAAGTCTTATCCTTGCTGCCTTTGATCTTACTCTATCAATTTTACCTTTGTTTTTTAGCCAATTTTTGCTGTATTTCTTTCTTCTCGCCAGTGTTTTATTGAGACGGATTAACTTTTTCCTTTCTTCCGCTTGGTAAGTGTTATCACCGCCAACCCCAGATGACAGATGAACGCTATTCACATTATTAAGTACAATTGTAGTTTTGATATCAGAGGGGTGTGAATCGCCACAGGTTTAACAGACACCTCAGAGTCATTTAAGATGACTTAAAGAGAGGTACCCATGAGCGGTAAGCGTTAT
>NZ_JBMKIC010000004.1:174821-196281 GCF_049238665.1 Enterobacter cloacae complex sp. IR5450 | reverse complement strand
TCAAAATCGCTGGAGCTGCATGACAAGGTCATCGGGCATTATCTGAACATAAAACACTATCAGTAAGTTGGAGTCATTACCGGCGCCATAGAAGAAATAGAAGCCACGGGATTCGGTATTCCGGTGTTTATTGCCACGCATAAAGAAGAAAGGGTTCCGGCTGAATTTCTGTCGCGTATTCACGGCGTTTTTGAGTACTCCGACACCAGCAATGCGTACTACGGACGCCAGCTTGAAGCGGCTGCGCAGAAGTACGAAACCCAGCTCCGCCCGCCGTTCTTCCGCGCGCTGGTCGATTACGTCCAGCAGGGGAACAGTGCGTTTGACTGCCCCGGACATCAGGGAGGCCAGTTCTTCCGCCGCCATCCGGCCGGAAACCAGTTTGTCGATTTCTTTGGCGAAACGCTTTTCCGCGCCGATCTGTGCAATGCCGACGTGGCAATGGGCGATCTGCTGATCCATGAAGGCGCGCCATGCATCGCCCAACAGCATGCGGCAAAAGTCTTTAATGCGGATAAAACCTACTTCGTGCTGAACGGCACCTCCTCTTCCAACAAAGTGGTGCTCAATGCCCTCCTCACGCCAGGCGATCTGGTGCTGTTCGATCGCAATAACCATAAATCTAATCACCACGGAGCACTGTTACAGGCAGGCGCGACGCCGGTGTATCTGGAAACAGCGCGCAACCCGTACGGGTTTATCGGCGGTATTGACGCACACTGTTTCGACGAGAGTTACCTGCGGGAACTGGTGTCAGAGGTCGCGCCTAGTCGCGCGCGGGATGAACGTCCCTTCCGTCTGGCGGTGATCCAGCTGGGCACCTACGACGGTACCATTTATAACGCCCGTCAGGTGGTGGATAAGATTGGTCACCTGTGCGATTACATTCTGTTTGACTCCGCCTGGGTGGGTTACGAGCAGTTTATCCCGATGATGGCCGACTGCTCACCGCTGCTGCTGGAGCTGAACGAAAACGATCCGGGCATTCTGGTTACCCAGTCGGTGCATAAGCAGCAGGCGGGCTTCTCGCAAACCTCGCAAATCCATAAGAAGGACAGCCATATAAAAGGCCAGGCGCGCTATGTCCCGCATAAGCGCCTCAACAACGCCTTTATGATGCACGCCTCCACCAGCCCGTTCTATCCGCTGTTTGCCGCCCTGGATATCAACGCCCGCATGCACGAGGGGCAAAGTGGGCGCAACATGTGGATGGACTGCGTGGTGACCGGTATCGAAGCACGGAAACTGATCCTTCAGAACTGTCAGTTTATTCGTCCGTTCGTGCCAGAGACGGTGGATGGCCGTCCATGGGATAGCTGGGATACGGCAGAGATTGCTACCGATCTGCGCTTCTTCCATTTTGTTCCGGGCGAACGCTGGCACGCCTTTGAGGGATATGCCGAGCATCAGTATTTTATCGATCCCTGCAAACTGCTGCTGACCACGCCAGGCATCAACGCCCGCACCGGCGAGTACGATGATTTCGGCGTGCCCGCCACCATCCTCGCAAACTTCCTGCGTGAAAACGGCATCGTGCCTGAAAAATGCGACCTCAACTCCATTCTCTTCCTGCTGACCCCGGCGGAGGACATGGGCAAATTGCAGCAGCTCGTCGCCCAGCTGGTGCGCTTCGAAAAACTGCTCCAGAGCGATGTGCCGCTGAAAGAGGTTCTGCCCTCTCTTTATAAGCAACATCCGGAACGTTATGCGGATTATACCCTGCGTCAGATTTGTCAGGAGATGCACGACCTCTATGCCCGCCATAACGTGAAGCAGCTGCAAAAAGAGATGTTCCGCAGGTCTCACTTCCCGCGCGTCATGATAAACCCGCAGGAGGCGAACTATGCCTATCTGCGCGGTGAGGTCGAGCTGGTGTCCCTGCGCGACGCGGAAGGCCGTATCGCCGCGGAAGGCGCGCTGCCTTACCCACCGGGGGTGTTGTGCGTGGTTCCGGGGGAAGTCTGGGGCGGTTCCGTGCTGCGCTACTTCGCCGCGCTGGAAGACGGGATCAATCTGCTGCCGGGCTTTGCGCCGGAGTTACAGGGGGTTTACGTCGAGGAGTGTGACGGTCGAAAACAGGTGCGCTGCTACGTCATCAAACAACCTGCCGCTCAGCCATCGCTGCTGAAAGGAGAAAAATTATGAGTAAGGCCAACAAGATGGGCGTGGTGCAACTCACTATTCTCACCATGGTGAATATGATGGGTTCGGGGATCATCATGCTGCCCACCAAGCTCGCTGAAGTGGGGACGATTTCGATTATCTCCTGGCTTGTTACCGCCGTGGGTTCGATGGCGCTGGCATGGGCCTTTGCCAAGTGCGGAATGTTCAGCCGCAAGTCCGGCGGGATGGGTGGCTATGCCGAATATGCGTTCGGTAAGTCCGGTAACTTTATGGCGAACTATACCTACGGCGTGTCGCTGCTGATCGCCAACGTGGCGATTGCCATTTCCGCTGTCGGTTACGGTACGGAGCTGTTTGGTGCGACGCTGACCCCGGTGCAGATTGGGCTGGCAACCATCGGCGTGCTGTGGATCTGTACCGTCGCCAACTTTGGCGGCGCGCGCATCACCGGACAACTTAGCAGCATTACCGTCTGGGGCGTGATCATCCCGGTTGTCGGCCTGTGCATCATCGGCTGGTTCTGGTTCAGCCCGACCCTGTACGCCAACTCCTGGAATCCGCATCACGTACCGTTCTTCACTGCCGTGGGATCGTCCATCGCCATGACGCTGTGGGCCTTCCTCGGGCTGGAGTCAGCCTGTGCGAATGCGGAAGTGGTGGAAAACCCGGAGAAAAATGTGCCGATCGCGGTACTCGGCGGGACGCTGGGGGCGGCGGTGATCTATATCGTCTCGACCAACGTGATTGCGGGAATTGTGCCCAACATGGATCTGGCCAACTCCACGGCGCCGTTCGGGCTGGCGTTTGCGCAGATGTTTACGCCGGAGGTAGGGAAAGTGATCATGGGACTGATGGTGATGTCCTGCTGCGGCTCGCTGCTGGGCTGGCAGTTCACCATCGCTCAGGTGTTTAAATCCTCGGCTGACGAAGGTTATTTCCCGAAAATCTTCTCCCGCGTGACCAAAGCGGATGCGCCAGTGCAAGGGATGCTGGCGATTGTCATCTTCCAGAGTGGTTTGTCGCTGATGACCATCAGCCCGTCACTGAACAGCCAGTTTAACGTGCTGGTCAACCTGGCGGTGGTGACGAACATCATTCCGTACATTTTGTCGATGGCGGCGCTGGTGATTATTCAGAAGGTGGCGAAGGTTGATCCGCGCAAAGCCCGTGCGGCCAATATTGTGGCGCTGATTGGTGCAATTTACAGCTTCTATGCGCTCTATTCCTCCGGCCAGGAAGCGATGCTGTATGGTGCGATGGTGACCTTTATGGGCTGGACGCTGTACGGTCTGGTGTCGCCGAGATTTGAATTGAAGAACAAGCACAGTTAGGTAAAAGCAAAACGGCAACCCTGAGGTTGCCGTTTTTAGTGTTTTCTCCCTCTCCCCGTGGGAGAGGGCCGGGGTGAGGGCATCAGCCCGCACCAAACACCACTTACGCGTTTTTCAGCACTTCGCTGACAATCTCTACCGCTTCTTTCTCAATCTGCTGACGATGCTCAGCGCCGAGGAAGCTTTCGCAATAGATTTTGTACGCATCTTCCGTACCGGATGGACGCGCGGCGAACCAGCCGTTTTCGGTCATCACCTTCAGGCCGCCGATGGATGCGCCGTTACCCGGTGCCGCCGTCAGACGCGCGGTGATCGGGTCACCTGCCAGGGTGCTGGCGCTGACCATCTCCGGAGAGAGTTTTGACAGAGCTGCTTTTTGCGCAGACGTGGCGCCAGCCTGGATACGGTTATAGCTTGGCGCACCAAAACGTTCCGCCAGCTCGTTGTAATGTTCCTGCGGGTTCTTACCGGTGACCGCGGTGATTTCCGCCGCCAGCAGGCACATGATGATGCCGTCTTTATCGGTTGACCATGGGGTGCCGTCGAAGCGCAGGAAGGATGCCCCCGCGCTCTCTTCACCGCCAAAGCCGAAGCTGCCGTCGTGCAGACAGTCAACAAACCACTTGAAGCCCACCGGCACTTCCACCAGCTTGCGGCCCAGCGCATCGACCACACGGTCAATCATGGCGGAAGAGACCAGCGTTTTACCCACCGCGACCTCTTTGCCCCACTGCGGACGGTGCTGGAAGAGATAATTAATGGCCACAGCCAGGTAGTGGTTCGGGTTCATCAGCCCAGCCGGGGTGACGATACCGTGACGGTCGTAGTCCGGGTCGTTAGCAAACGCCAGATCGAACTTGTCGCGCAGCGCCAGCAGGCCAGCCATTGCGCATTCGGAGGAGCAGTCCATACGGATCGCGCCGTCTTTGTCCAGGTGCATAAAGCGGAAGGTCTGATCGACGTGATCGTTCACGATGGTCAGATCCAGCTTGTAGTGCTCGGCAATGCGTTTCCAGTATTCAATACCGGAGCCGCCCAGTGGATCCACGCCCAGCTTCAGACCGGCTTTCTGGATAGCGGCCATATCGACGATATCCGCCAGCCCTTCCACGAACGGCTGAACCAGATCCTGCTCTTTCACGTGGCCGGAGGCCATGGCTTCATCCAGTGAGATACGCTTCACGCCGTTCAGACCGTTAGCCAGTAACGCGTTGGCGCGATCTTCCACCACTTTCGTGACGTTGGTATCCGCCGGGCCACCGTTTGGTGGGTTGTACTTGATGCCGCCATCTTCCGGTGGGTTGTGGGACGGGGTGATCACAATGCCGTCAGCCTGCGCGCCACCTTTTTTGTTGTGTACCAGAATAGCGTTAGACACCGCAGGCGTTGGCGTGAAACCGTTGTTCTCCTGAACAATCACGTCTACGCCGTTCGCCGCCAGCACTTCCAGCACGGAGATAAAAGCAGGTTCAGACAGGGCGTGGGTATCTTTCCCTACATAGCACGGACCGGTGACGCCATTTTTGGCGCGCTCTTCCGCGATGGCCTGAGCAATGGCCAGAATGTGCGGTTCGTTAAAGCTGTGGCGCGCCGCGCTGCCGCGGTGGCCAGATGTACCAAACTTCACTGCGTGTTCTGCGTTGCCCACCACCGGTTTCAGCACGTAGTACTGCGCGGTCAGTTGAGCGACGTTAATCAAATCGCGTTGTTGCGCAGGTTGTCCTGCACGGCTGTGATTTGCCATTGCCTGGTCCTTCTGATGCAAGGGTTAAATTGTACCGCAAACCTTTTCGATCAATTCCGCCGGGAACTGCATGGACTGCATGATATGTTCGATCATGCTGCACTTGCGGCCCGTATTGGTATTGGTGATCACCCAGTATGGCGTACCGGGAACGTGTTTGGGTTTGGTTTGGTTGCCATTTTGCAGCAAGGTCTGCTCGTCGCCTGCGAAATAAACGCGCGTGCGACCGTGCAGCGACTCTGTCGCTTCTGCAAATGCGTTGTTATCCAGTGAGTAAAGTGTAGACAGCACCAGCATAAAGCGGTTAACGGCCTTTTTCTGCTCGGCATATTCATCGGACAGCAGCAGCTCGCGCATCGCGCGCACTTTGTCCTTTGCCGGCATGACGGCAGGTTTTACTTGTGCAACAACGCTCGGCTGAGACACGACATCTTTAGTGACAGGAGTGGGCTGTGAGGCGGCGGAAATTTTAAGCATGCGCCGTAAAATGTCGGACGCGCTCTCCCCAATATGCCGCGTCTGGCTGGCAATATACTGATAGAGTTCGTCATCAACTTCGATTGTTTTCATCTTAATCCAGTGCGATATCTTATCTGAATACAAGTCGTTGAGATTATAAGGTCAAATCCCAACAGCGGATAGCGTCAAACCAGGTTGGCGGCAAAAGTCAGATTAAACTGGATCCTTGCCCCCGGGCGGCAGAATGGTCAACATGATACCCTAACCTGACAAACCTAAAAAAAGAACTTTGCCATGAAATTGAATACCCGAGCGCAAACTGCACAATCGCCGAACAATAATTCTCCCATCGTACTGGTTCACGGCCTGTTTGGTAGCCTGGATAATCTGGGTGTGCTGGCGCGCGATTTAGTGACCGATCACGAGATCCTCCAGGTTGATATGCGCAATCACGGTCTTTCAGGGCGCTCGGATGAGATGACCTACGCAGCCATGGCGCAGGATCTGCGGGACACCCTCGATGCGAATAATATTCAGAAAGCGACGCTTATCGGGCATTCAATGGGCGGTAAAGCGGTGATGGCGCTCACTGCGCTGGCACCTGAGCGAATTTCCGGGCTGGTGGTCATCGACGTTGCGCCCGTCAATTACGACGTTCGCCGTCACGATGAGATTTTTGCCGCCATCAATGCGGTCACCGAAGCGGGTGTCGCAACCCGCCAACAGGCGGCTGCCGTTATGCGCGAGCATCTTGATGAAGAAGGCGTGGTCCAGTTCCTGCTGAAATCGTTTGTTGACGGGCAATGGCGCTTTAACGTCCCGGTGCTGTGGGATCAGTATTCGCATATTGTGGGCTGGGAAGCCGTCCCCGCCTGGCCGCACCCTACCCTTTTTATTCGCGGCGGCAACTCCCCTTACGTCACTGACGCGTACCGTGACGCGCTGCTGGCGCAATTCCCGCAGGCTCGCGCTCACGTCATTGCGGGTGCCGGGCACTGGGTCCACGCGGAAAAACCGGATGCCGTCCTGCGCGCCATTCGCCGCTATCTTACTGATACAGCGAATTGATTAAAAAGCCAGCGACCAGAAGACGACGGGCTTCCAGTCGTTGGCGTGTGGATTTGGGTGATGTATGATGGCGCGCTTATCGCCCGGGCATTAGCAGGGCGGCGTGTTTCCCCCGAAGTCTCAGAATCATGGCCAAAGAACAAACGGACCGTACGACACTAGATCTGTTCGCGAATGAGCGTCGACCGGGACGACCGAAAACGAATCCGCTTTCGCGCGATGAACAGCTGCGTATCAATAAACGCAACCAGCTTAAACGCGATAAAAATCGTGGGCTTAAGCGTGTCGAACTGAAGCTGAATGCCGATGCCGTCGATGCGCTTAACGAATTAGCTGACGCGCGCAACATCAGCCGCAGCGAACTGATCGAAGAGATGCTGATCGCCCAGCTTGAGACGTTACGCGGCAAGGCGTGAGTCAGAAAATCCCCAATATTACCTTTTTCATGTAGCACAGAGTGCAGTCCTGCGTGATAGCTGTTTCCGCAGGGTTGCCTGTTCTGCTATTATTGCCCTTATCCGTGGACAATTTGCGCCACCATACCATTAAGTTTCAAGAGGTTATTTTACTCATGGCAATCATCGGCATTTTCTTTGGCAGTGATACCGGCAATACTGAAAATATCGCAAAAAACATTCAAAAACAGCTCGGTAAAGACGTTGCTGATGTGCATGACATCGCCAAGAGCAGCAAAGAAGATCTCGAGGGCTATGACATCCTGCTGCTGGGCATCCCCACCTGGTACTACGGTGAAGCACAGTGTGACTGGGACGATTTCTTCCCGACGCTGGAAGAAGTAGACTTCAACGGCAAGCTGGTTGCCCTGTTTGGCTGTGGCGATCAGGAAGACTATGCTGAGTATTTCTGTGATGCGCTGGGCACTATTCGCGACATCATTGAGCCACGCGGTGCGGCGATCGTCGGTCACTGGCCAACGGCGGGTTACCATTTCGAAGCTTCCAAAGGTCTGGCAGATGACGATCACTTCGTTGGCCTGGCCATTGATGAAGACCGTCAGCCAGAGCTGACCGCTGAGCGTGTAGAAAAATGGGTTAAGCAGGTTCGTGAAGAGCTGAACCTGGACGATATCCTTAACGCCTGATATCCCTGCGGCGCAACTCCGGTTGCGCCCGTTTTCCAGGTAAAACCGATTAAATTAATTGCTACAAACTTTTAACTTTTTCGCCCAGACCTGTACAATATCCCCCTGGTAAAAAGTGGGTGCCATCGAACAAGTTTGTTGGTGATACCACGTTTTTATAAGCATACTTTGCTTGAGACTTGCAGTTTTCATTTAGCCATGGCAGTTCTATAATGAGACGCATTATCCCAAGTGCATTTTCTGTCACTTCTTCTTTGGAAGTGAATCGTTTAGCAACAGGACAGATTCCGCATGACTGACAACAATACCGCATTAAAGAAAGCTGGCCTGAAAGTAACGCTTCCTCGGTTAAAAATCCTTGAAGTGCTTCAGGGGCCAGACAATCACCATGTCAGTGCGGAAGACCTTTATAAGCGTCTTATCGATATGGGTGAAGAGATTGGGCTGGCAACCGTCTATCGTGTGCTGAACCAGTTTGATGACGCGGGCATTGTTACTCGTCATAATTTCGAAGGCGGTAAATCCGTGTTCGAGCTGACTCAGCAGCACCACCACGATCACCTGATCTGCCTCGACTGTGGCAAGGTCATTGAATTTAGCGATGATTCCATTGAATCACGCCAGCGTGAAATCGCCGCCCGTCATGGCATCCGCCTGACCAACCACAGCCTGTACCTGTACGGTCACTGTGCTGAAGGTGATTGCCGCGAAAATGAACATGCGCACGACGCAAAATAAGTGAGTGTTCATACTCTGAGCCAGCCGTGAGGTTGGCTTTTTTTTGCCTGAAAAAAGCCCGGTGACGCTGCGCCACCGGGCGTAAAGCAACTTATTTATTGTTATTGCGTATCTCGTTCCAGATCTTATCGCAACGCTTCGCCACTTCCTGATCGTTACCGGTTTTACGCGCCTGAATACAGGCCTGGTAATCCATTACGCGAACGTTTTCCTGCGTGGCGAATTGCTCATGGGTTTTGTCTTTTTTCAGCACGTTCAGCACGCTTTGACAGGCCTCAATCTTCTCAGGTGAACCCTGTGCGGTATTGATGCAGGCGCTATACGCCTCCTTCAGACGGGAGTCTTCTTTCTGCGCCTGATCCTGCGCACACGCCACCAGCCCCGATGCCAGCAGCGCAACGATTACCATTTTTTTCATCATATGCAGTCTCCATGCTGGCGGGATCTCGCCCGCCAGCGTGTTCATCAGAAGATTGTAAATGGCGCAATGACCATGAATTTCACGTCACGTTCATCCTGGAAGATGTTGCCGTAGCCGCCCGCGTAGCTCGGGATATCGGAGTGGTTGTCATACTGGGTGAAGTGCAGTTTGAACATCGTGCCTTTCGCACGGCCCTCCTGAAGGGTGTAAATCGCATCCAGGCTGTATGAAGACTCTTTCAGACGGTAGTTTGGATCGTAGTACGCGTCTGGCGTTGCCATATCCCCGGGCTTCGCATCCCAGGCGTACGCGTAGGATGCTCCCACTGCCCAGCCGGGCAGGTTCCAGTTTTTCAGGTCATACATTGCCCCGAAGAAGACCGCCTTTTCGCCGTCGGCGTTAAAGTCAGAGCGGTTATCCCACCAGATATCCAGACGACCGTTAGAGGAGGCGTAGGTAGGCGTCATACGTTGCAGGAAGTAGCCCTGCTGCCCTTCTGCCTTGACCCATGTTCCCTCCAGACGCAAATCAACCTGACCTACCTTGTAGCCGAAGGTCAGCGCCTGTAACCACGCGGTGCCGTCATAGATATCATTTACGCTGCCATCACTGACCTTGTCGCGCGTACCGTAGAACTGATAGCTGGTGCTCAGCGGGCTACCCGCGATATCAAATTTGTAGCTGGCTTTAGCAAAGTACTGATCGATATAGCCTTCAGCCTGACCAAATGCAGCTTCCAGCACCAGATCGTTTTTAAAGTCGTACTTCGCTCCCAGCGAGTGGAGATAATCAACTTTGGTTTTTTTATCGTTCTGATAGAACTTGTCCATCTCAATGTGCCACGGCGCTTTGTACTCGTTGGTCCACATATAGGAGAAGCTCAACGCCCCCGCATCGCCGTAGTCAAAATTAGCACCGGCTTCCGCCCCCTGATAGGTGCCTGGCATAAAGCTCCAGTGCGGCGCTAACAGCGTCTGACCGGTTGGCTGGATATAACCTCCGCGCGCCCAGACCGGACCATATTTGAATTTTGCAGCCGCTTTATACAGGCTGATTCCGCTTTTATCGCCGGACCAGTCTTCGTCGTAGGCTTTATTGCTGGAGGAGAACGCAATTTCGTTCGGATGGCCGCTGTCGCCATTTTCGGCCATTTCAATTGCGGTGAACGCTGCAATATCGATCCCGAACATATCGGCGGCATATCCCGACTGGAAATCAAGGTTGGCGTTCCAGGTCGAGTGAGAAAGGTTGGTTTTGTATTTATCTTCAGTGACGTCTTTACGGTCACGCTCACGCTGCCAGTAATAAATACCGCCCGTGAGGGTGGAATCTTCGATGAAACCTGCTGCTTTTGCCTCTGGCGCAACCACCAGGCCCGACATTGCTGTCACACCGGCGATAGCCAGCGCCAGCGCACTACGTTTGCCACTGAACGTACGCATAGATTATTCCTCTTTGACGAATTAAAACGCCTTAAACGGCGAAAAACAGAAAAGACCAAGTGGTCAGGGGTAGTCAGAAATACCCTCGAATTAACTACCGTCTTTAGGTTATTTTTCGCGACGCGAATTATCAATGCTTTTAATCAGGCAAAAGTCAGGATTATGACGAAGAGCACATATTTCGTAGTGCTTTGTAACATTTACCGGGAAGCGAGTACTGGCGGGGGAATGCGCTAATTTTCAGTAAGTAACATTGATATTGTGAATATATTTTTCAGTGTTTCTGTTTTTGGAAAACAACAAACTTTTTTTAAATAAAATAAGTAGCACCACATTGACCTGGAATGTTGGGTTTAAATGATTATCCCGATGCTTAACGACATGATCGTTAAATAAAAAAACGCCGCATTACGCGGCGTTTGTTTCTCATTGACCAGAGCAGCGTTATTATTCGCCGATCTTAGTCCAGGTATCACGCAGACCGACGGTACGGTTAAATACCGGTTTTTCTGCCGTGCTGTAACGGCTGTCCAGGCAGAAGTAACCCTCACGTTCAAACTGGAACGCTTTACCGGCTTCAGCGGCTTTCAGAGACGGCTCGGCATACCCCTGCTTGATAATCAGAGACTCAGGGTTAATGACCGCCAGGAAGTCCTCCGCAGCGCCTGGATTAGGCACGCTGAACAGACGATCGTAGAGACGGATCTCAACCGGCAGCGCATGCTGCGCGCTCACCCAGTGGATTACACCTTTTACTTTACGACCATCCGCCGGATCTTTACTCAGCGTCTCTGCGTCGTACGTACAGAAGATGGTCGTGATGTTACCTTCCGCATCTTTCTCTACTCGCTCTGCTTTGATCACATAGGCGTTACGCAGACGCACTTCTTTGCCCAGCACCAGACGCTTGTACTGCTTGTTCGCTTCTTCGCGGAAGTCGGCGCGATCGATCCAGATTTCACCGCTGAACGGCACGTCGCGGGTGCCCATTTCCGGTTTGTTCGGATGGTTAGGCATCGAGACCTGTTCGCTTCCGCCCTGCGGATAGTTTTCGATAACCAGTTTCACTGGATCGATCACTGCCATCGCGCGCGGCGCGTTTTCGTTCAGGTCTTCACGAATGCAGGATTCCAGAGACGCCATTTCGATGGTGTTGTCCTGCTTGGTGACGCCAATACGTTTGCAGAACTCACGAATGGACGCCGAGGTGTAGCCACGACGACGCAGGCCAGAGATGGTCGGCATACGCGGGTCGTCCCAGCCTTCAACGTGCTTGTCGGTGACCAGCAGGTTCAGCTTACGCTTGGACATCACGGTGTATTCCAGGTTCAGACGAGAGAACTCGTACTGACGCGGATGCACAGGAATGGTGAT
The DNA here is from genome assembly GCF_049238665.1 of Enterobacter cloacae complex sp. IR5450. Lineage (NCBI taxonomy): Bacteria > Pseudomonadati > Pseudomonadota > Gammaproteobacteria > Enterobacterales > Enterobacteriaceae > Enterobacter > Enterobacter cloacae complex sp. IR5450. Next base: position 184,478 of record NZ_JBMKIC010000004.1, on the reverse strand, counting down.
GTTATCCAGCACCCAGTCGTACAGACGACGGTTGTCCTGGAATTCCAGCGTGCACAGAGAGTGCGTAATGCCTTCCAGCGCATCGCTGATGCAGTGGGTGAAGTCGTACATCGGGTAGATGCACCACTTGTTACCGGTCTGGTGGTGTTCAGCGAACTTAATGCGGTACAGCACCGGATCGCGCATCACGATGAACGGAGACGCCATATCGATTTTGGCACGCAGACACGCTTTACCTTCTTCGAAGCCACCGGCACGCATTTTTTCAAACAGCGCCAGGTTCTCTTCCACGCTACGATCGCGGAACGGGCTGTTTTTACCAGGCTGAGTCAGCGTACCGCGGTATTCACGGATTTCGTCAGCTGACAATTCGTCGACGTATGCCAGACCTTTGTTAATCAGTTCAACCGCGTAGGCATACAGCTGATCGAAATAGTCTGAGGAGTAGCAGATATCGCCAGACCAGTTGAAGCCCAGCCATTGCACGTCGTTTTTTATCGACTCAACGTATTCGATGTCTTCTTTTACTGGGTTGGTGTCATCGAAACGCAGGTTGCACTGCCCCTGGTAATCTTGCGCAATACCAAAGTTCAGGCAGATCGATTTGGCGTGACCAATGTGCAGGTAGCCATTTGGCTCCGGCGGGAAACGCGTGTGGACTGTGGTGTGCTTACCACTGGCCAGATCTTCATCGATGATCTGACGAATAAAGTTACTCGGGCGGGCTTCTGCCTCACTCATCGTGGATTCCTCAAAGCGTAAACAACGTATAACGGCATATGATCTTATAAGCCGGACGTAGTGACAACCCTTAAAACGTCCCGGAAGAAAATAATGGGGGCAATTGCTGCAAAAAAAAGCGGCGGAGGATATCCCCCGCCGCTAAAGGCATAACTCTACTCAGGAGCGATTACTTGCCTTTAATCTCATACAGTGGCGTCTGGCCTGCAACTACCTGCCCCTGCGCCTGGATCACCAGACCGCTGAAGTCGTCGATGTTGCTGCACACGACCGGGCTTATCATGGAGCGCGCGTTAGCATTCAGGAAGTCCAGATCCATTTCCAGAATCGGCTGGCCTGCCGCCACTTCAGCACCCTCTTCCACCAGGCGAGTAAAGCCCTGGCCGTTCAGCGCAACGGTATCGATACCCATATGGACAACGATCTCCGCGCCTTTTTCCGTTTCCAGGCAGAACGCATGGTTGGTGTTGAAGATTTTCACGATAGTACCGGCAGCCGGAGAGACCACGGTTTTGTCCGTTGGTTTCACCGCCACGCCGTCACCGACCGCTTTGCTGGCGAACGCTTCGTCAGGCACCTGTTCAAGCGCAACAACGTCACCTGTCACCGGAGAAACCAGCGCAGCGATGGTCACCGCATTTGGCACAGCCTGCGGTTTTGCAACCGGCGCGTCAGCTACTGGCGCGTTATCCGTTGAGGCGGCAGCGACCGGCCCACGGGCAACCACTTTTTTCATTTCATCGCCGATAGATTCGGCCTTCGCACCCACGATAACCTGGATGGTTTGTTTGTTCAGTTTCACCACACCAGACGCACCCAGGCGTTTGCACATTGCATCGCTCACGCGCGCGGAGTCACCTACGGTCAGACGCAGACGGGTAATACAGGCATCGATCGCTTTCAGGTTGTCGGTGCCACCCACAGCGGCAATGTAGCTGGTTGCCAGTTGGGTTAAACCCTCTTCGGTATTGCTGTTGGCTTCACTGGTCACAACATCATCTTTCGTATCTTCGCGGCCAGGCGTCTTCAGGTTAAACATACGAATAACCGCGCTGAACAGAACGAAGTAGATAACGAAGAAGATCAGGCCCATCACCATCAGGATCCAGACGTTGCTGCTTGCCGCCGGCAGGTTGTACATCAACACATAGTCGATGGCGCCTGCGGAGAAGGAGAAGCCAGCATGGATACCCAGAAGGGTGGCGACGAACAGGCTGATACCGGTCAGGATCGCATGCATCAGATACAGCAGCGGAGCCAGGAACATGAACAGGAATTCCAGTGGCTCGGTCACGCCGGTCAGGAAGGCGGTGATCGCAACGGAAAGCAGCATCCCGCCAACCATTGGGCGACGCGCTTTCGGCGCAGCCAGGTACATTGCCAGCGCCGCGCCAGGCAGACCAAACATCATGATTGGGAAGAAGCCAGACATGAACATGCCCGCGGTGCCGTCGCCTGCGTAGAAGCGGTTGATATCACCGTGGAATACCGCGCCGGCCGCGTTGGTGAACTCACCAATCTGGAACCAGGCGATGGTGTTCAGTACCTGATGCAGACCGGTTGGGATCAGCAGACGGTTAATGAAACCGAAGATGCCCGCGCCCATTGCGCCCGCAGACACGATCCACTCGCCACCCGCATGGATAGCATGCTGCACCGGTGGCCAAACGTAGCCAAAGATGGCGGCGAGGATCAGACAGAAAAAGCCCGTCGCAATCGGCACAAAACGTTTACCGCCGAAGAAGCTCAGGAAGTCAGGAAGTTTGATACCTGCCCAACGGTTGTACACGGCGCCACCCACCAGGCCAGTAATGATACCTGCCAGCACACCCATGTTGATTTCAGGATTGATGGTTACCATCGCTTTCGTGAGGATGAAGTAACCGACAGCCCCTGCCAGTGCCGCGGCACCCGCGCTGTCTTTTGACCAGCTTGACGCCACACCGATGGCGAAAATCAGCGCCAGGTTGTCAAAAATTGCGCCGCCTGCCTGGGCAATAAACGGCACGTTAAGAAGATCGGGTTGCCCGAATCGCAGCAGCAATGCTGCAACCGGTAGCACGGCGATAGGGAGCTGCAAAGCCCTACCGAGGCGCTGGAAAAAACCTAAAATATTCATCCTATTCCCCCTACGAGACCCTTTGTTAAGACTCGCGCATAAACTATGTTTTTATTGTGTCACGAACGATAGATACAGTTGATGATTCACTGGCAGTGTGAGTGTGTGAAAAATTAATTCGTACCGCAAATTAAACACCTATTTTTTGTGATTATTGTCACCAAATATCGTATTAAACCCTCCCTGTCACTGGCTAACGACGAAAACTTATTTTATCATTCAAAAAATCAAGACGGATTGATCCGGCCTGAAAGGTTCCAGGTTACGCTTAGTTCAGGTTGCACTAATCATCCGCCCACTTTTACTTAAACTTTAGAGGTGAATAATGAGACTGATTCCCCTGGCAACAGCTGAACAAGTCGGAAAATGGGCTGCTCGTCATATCGTTAATCGCATCAACGCGTTCAAACCAACAGCCGATCGTCCTTTCGTTCTCGGTCTTCCAACCGGCGGCACGCCCCTGACCGCTTATAAAGCTCTGGTTGAAATGCACAAAGCGGGCCAGGTTAGCTTTAAACACGTTGTGACCTTCAACATGGACGAATATGTCGGCCTGCCAAAGGAACATCCGGAAAGTTACCTCAGCTTTATGCACCGTAATTTCTTCGATCACGTTGATATTCCGGCTGAAAACATTAACCTGCTGAATGGAAACGCGCCTGATATTGACGCAGAATGCCGTCAGTATGAAGAAAAAATCCGTTCCTACGGTAAAATCCACCTGTTTATGGGCGGCGTAGGCAACGATGGTCATATCGCGTTCAACGAACCGGCATCTTCACTGGCTTCCCGTACCCGTATTAAAACGCTGACCCATGATACGCGCGTGGCTAACTCCCGCTTCTTTGACGGAGACGTCAATCAGGTGCCTAAATACGCGCTGACCGTGGGCGTGGGCACGCTGCTGGATGCCGAAGAAGTGATGATTCTGGTGCTGGGCGCGGTGAAAGCGCAAGCGCTTCAGGCTGCCGTTGAAGGCAACGTGAACCATATGTGGACGATCAGCTGCTTACAGCTGCATCCAAAAGCGGTTGTCGTGTGTGACGAACCGTCCACCATGGAGCTGAAAGTGAAAACGCTGAAATACTTCAACGAGCTGGAAGCTGAGAACATCAAAGGTCTGTAATTGAATAACCGCCTCTTTTATCCGGGGCGGTCGCTTTTTTTAACCGGGGGTCGATATGTACGCTTTAACCCACGGTCGGATTTATACCGGCCATGAAATTCTGGATGACCATGCGATTGTAATCGCCAATGGCCTGATTGAACGTGTTTGCCCGCTGGCAGAACTGCCGCCGGAGATCGAACAGCGTTCACTCAATGGAGCTGTAATCTCCCCCGGTTTCATCGACGTACAGCTTAACGGCTGCGGCGGTGTCCAGTTTAACGATACCCCAGAAGCGGTGACGGTTGAAACGCTGGAAATTATGCAGAAAGCCAACGAGAAATCGGGCTGCACCAGCTATCTGCCAACGCTGATCACCAGCAGCGATGACCTGATGAAACAGGGTATCCGCGTCATGCGCGAATACCTGGCAAAACATCCGAATCAGGCGCTGGGCCTGCACCTGGAAGGGCCCTGGCTGAATATGGTCAAGAAAGGCACCCATAACCCAAACTACGTGCGCAAACCGGATGCCGAGCTGGTGGATTACATGTGCGCCAATGCCGATGTGATCACCAAAGTGACGCTGGCCCCGGAAATGACCGGCACGGACGTTATCAGCAAACTGGCCGCCGCCGGGATTGTGGTATCTGCGGGCCATTCGAACGCGACGCTGAAAGAGGCGAAGGCCGGTTTCCGCGCAGGCATTACATTTGCCACACACCTTTATAACGCGATGCCCTATATTACTGGCCGCGAACCGGGACTGGTTGGCGCAATTCTGGATGAACCAGACGTCTACTGCGGCATTATCGCCGACGGCTTGCATGTCGATTACACCAACATCCGCAACGCCAAACGCCTGAAAGGCGACAAGCTCTGCCTGGTGACGGATGCTACCGCTCCGGCAGGAGCGAATATTGACCAGTTCATTTTTGCTGGTAAAACAATATACTACCGGAATGGACTGTGTGTGGATGAGAACGGCACGCTGAGCGGTTCTTCTCTGACGATGATCGAAGGGGTACGTAATCTCGTTGAACATTGCGGCATCGCGCTTGAGGAAGTGCTGCGCATGGCCACGCTTTATCCGGCGCGCGCCATTGGCGTCGATAAACAGCTCGGTGGTATTGCGCCAGGTATGGTTGCAAACCTGACGGCGTTCACACACGATTATAAAATTATTAAGACCATCGTTAATGGTAACGAGGTCGTCACTGAGTAAGTAAAAGTATGACACCAGGCGGACAAGCTCAAATCGGTAATGTCGATCTCGTTAAACAACTTAACAGCGCGGCAGTTTATCGCCTGATTGACCAGCACGGGCCAATCTCACGCATTCAGATAGCCGAACAAAGCCAGCTTGCTCCCGCCAGCGTGACAAAAATTACACGTCAGCTTATTGAGCGCGGCCTGATCAAAGAAGTCGATCAGCAGGCCTCCACCGGGGGCCGCCGCGCGATTTCCATCGTCACGGAAACCCGCAATTTTCAGGCCATTGGCGTTCGCTTAGGACGTCATGACACCACGCTTACGCTCTACGACCTGAGCAGCAAGGCCATTGCCGAAGAGCATTACCCCCTTCCTGAGCGCACGCAGGAGACGCTTGAACATGCGTTACTGAATACCATTGCGCAGTTTATCGAAAGCTGTCAGCGCAAGATCCGTGAACTCATCGCCATCTCGGTGATTTTGCCCGGCCTGGTTGACCCGGAAAGCGGCGTTATTCGCTACATGCCGCATATTAAGGTAGAGAACTGGGGGCTGGTTGAGGCGCTGGAAAAGCGCTTCAAGCTGACCTGCTTTGTTGGTCACGATATTCGCTCGCTGGCGCTGGCGGAGCACTACTTTGGTGCGAGCCAGGACTGCGAAGACTCTATTCTGGTGCGCGTTCACCGTGGTACAGGTGCGGGCATCATCTCGAATGGCCGCATTTTTATTGGTCGTAACGGTAACGTAGGCGAGATTGGTCATATCCAGGTGGAACCGCTTGGCGAGCGTTGCCACTGCGGTAATTTTGGCTGTCTTGAAACCGTTGCCGCCAACGCCGCCATTGAACATCGCGTTCGCCATCTGCTGGAGCAGGGTTACCAGAGCCGCGTCACGCTGGACGATTGTAAGATCGGCACCATCTGCAAAGCGGCAAACAAAGGCGATGCGCTGGCTTGCGAAGTGATCGAACAGGTAGGACGCCACCTGGGTAAGACCATCGCCATTGCCATCAACCTGTTTAATCCGCAAAAGGTGGTGATTGCCGGCGAGATCGTTGAAGCCGAAAAAGTGTTACTGCCCGCCATTGAAGGCTGCATCAATACCCAGGCGCTGAAGGCATTTCGCCAGAATTTGCCGGTGGTGCGATCTACGCTCGATCACCGCTCGGCAATTGGCGCATTCGCCCTGGTAAAACGTGCCATGCTGAACGGGATCCTGCTGCAACATTTGCTGGAATCCTGATCGGATCTTATAGTAACGCCTTCTTTTTTTGATGTCGGATTGTCCATGACCATTAAGAATGTAATTTGTGATATCGACGGCGTGCTGATGCACGACAACGTTGCCGTGCCGGGTGCTGCGGAGTTTCTTCACCGCATCATCGACAAAGGAATGCCACTGGTTCTTCTCACGAACTACCCTTCACAGACTGGTCAGGATCTGGCAAACCGCTTTGCTACTGCGGGCGTCAACGTCCCGGACAGCGTGTTTTATACCTCTGCGATGGCGACCGCGGATTTCCTGAAGCGTCAGGAAGGCAAAAAAGCCTATGTCGTTGGCGAAGGTGCGCTGATCCACGAGCTGTATAAAGCGGGCTTCACCATCACCGACGTGAACCCGGACTTTGTCATCGTGGGCGAAACGCGCTCCTTTAACTGGGAGATGATGCATAAGGCAGCCTACTTTGTCGCCAACGGTGCGCGTTTTATCGCCACCAACCCGGACACGCACGGTCGCGGTTTTTATCCCGCCTGCGGTGCGCTGTGTGCCGGTATCGAAAAAATCTCGGGCCGTAAGCCGTTTGTTGTCGGTAAACCGAGCCCGTGGATTATCCGCGCCGCACTGAATACGATGCAGGCACACTCAGAAGAAACCGTCATTGTGGGCGACAACCTGCGTACCGATATTCTTGCTGGCTTCCAGGCGGGGCTTGAAACCATCCTGGTGCTTTCTGGCGTTTCACAGCTTGATGACATTGATACGATGCCGTTCCGGCCAAGCTGGATTTACCCCTCTGTCGACGAAATCGACGTTATTTGATTCAGAACCACGCCTCAGGGCGTGGTTTTTCATTTCTGCTGTCTGAAAACATCACTTCATCTAACGAAATCAGCTCTTCATTGAGAAATCATCAATATAATTGCTTAAGGCATACACTTTTTTTAAGATTCGGCAATTGCCATTGCACTTTTTACGTTTTCATCGGTAAAACGCTTGCGCCCCCTCCCCTTTTTGCGGCATTTTCATAAGCAAGCAACATCACAACGCAACAGGGTTAACGGAGAAGGTTATGTGTTCTATTTTTGGCGTACTGGATATTAAAACTGACGCGGGCGAACTGCGTAAAAAAGCACTCGAATTGTCCCGCCTGATGCGCCATCGCGGTCCGGACTGGTCAGGCGTTTACGCCAGCGATAAAGCGATTCTGGCTCACGAACGTCTCTCCATTGTTGATGTCAACGCTGGCGCACAGCCGCTGTATAACGAGAAAAAAACGCACGCTCTGGCTGTTAACGGTGAAATTTACAACCATCAGGCGCTGCGCGCCGAGTACGGCGATCGCTACGCGTTTCAGACCGGCTCAGACTGCGAAGTGATCCTGGCGCTGTATCAGGAGAAAGGCCCGGAGTTCCTCGACGACCTGCAAGGTATGTTCGCCTTCGCCCTGTACGACAGCGAAAAAGACGCTTACCTGATTGGCCGCGACCATATTGGTATTATCCCGCTGTACATGGGACACGATGAACACGGTAACTTCTACGTTGCCTCAGAAATGAAAGCCCTGGTACCGGTATGCCGCACCATCAAAGAGTTCCCGGCAGGTAGCTACCTGTGGAGCCAGGACGGCGAGATCCGCCCGTACTACCAGCGCGACTGGTTTGATTATGAAGCGGTGAAAGACAACGTGACGGACAAAGCCGAACTGCGTCAGGCGCTGGAAGAGTCAGTGAAAAGCCACCTGATGTCAGATGTCCCCTACGGTGTACTGCTCTCCGGCGGTCTGGACTCCTCCGTGATCTCCGCGATCACCAAGAAATTCGCCGCACGTCGCGTGGAAGATCAGGAGCGCTCTGAAGCCTGGTGGCCACAGCTGCACTCCTTTGCCGTGGGTCTGGAAGGGGCACCTGACCTGAAAGCCGCCCAGGAAGTGGCGAACCATCTTGGCACGGTGCACCATGAAATTCACTTCACCGTACAGGAAGGTCTGGATGCGATCCGCGATGTGATCTATCACATTGAAACCTATGATGTGACCACCATTCGCGCCTCCACGCCGATGTATTTGATGTCGCGGAAGATCAAAGCGATGGGCATCAAGATGGTGCTCTCCGGCGAAGGTTCTGACGAAGTGTTTGGCGGTTACCTCTATTTCCACAAAGCGCCAAACGCCAAAGAGCTGCATGAAGAAACGGTGCGTAAGCTACAGGCGCTGCACATGTTTGACTGCGCGCGCGCCAACAAAGCGATGTCCGCCTGGGGTGTGGAAGCCCGCGTGCCGTTCCTCGATAAGAAATTCCTCGATGTGGCGATGCGCATCAACCCACAGGACAAAATGTGCGGCAACGGCAAAATGGAGAAACATATCCTGCGTGAATGTTTTGAATCCTACCTGCCGGCGAGCGTGGCGTGGCGTCAGAAAGAGCAGTTCTCCGATGGCGTAGGCTACAGCTGGATCGACACCCTGAAAGAGGTGGCGGCGAAACAGGTTTCTGATCAACAACTGGAAACTGCGAGCTTCCGTTTCCCGTACAACACGCCAGCCTCGAAAGAGGCGTATTTGTACCGTGAGATCTTTGAGGAGCTGTTCCCGGTTCCAAGCGCAGCCGAGTGCGTACCGGGTGGTCCTTCGGTCGCCTGCTCTTCTGCTAAAGCCATTGAATGGGATGAATCCTTCAAAGCGATGAACGATCCGTCAGGACGCGCGGTGGGCGTTCACCAGTCTGCTTATAAATAATGTCCAGACTATAATCAGGCCCTCCGGGGCCTGATTTTTTTGCCTCTCTTTTCCCGGCATAAAATCGATTAATAACCAATAATTGTCGAATATTCGGCCTCACTGTTCGCAACCTAACCAAACAGTCACATTCCGGCTATTTTCATTGAAAAAGGTGTTGACGCTGCAAGGGTCTATACGCATAATGCGCCCCGCAACGCCGATAAGGTAACGCGAAAAAAAGATGGCTACGTAGCTCAGTTGGTTAGAGCACATCACTCATAATGATGGGGTCACAGGTTCGAATCCCGTCGTAGCCACCATCTTTTTTGCGGGAGTGGCGAAATTGGTAGACGCACCAGATTTAGGTTCTGGCGCCGCAAGGTGTGCGAGTTCAAGTCTCGCCTCCCGCACCATTCCCAGGTAAGCGTTGCACGGATGGGGTATCGCCAAGCGGTAAGGCACCGGTTTTTGATACCGGCATTCCCTGGTTCGAATCCAGGTACCCCAGCCATATTTCTTCGATCATGCGGTTCTCCGCGGTAT